>CAKUCE010000355.1 GCA_934643535.1 uncultured Clostridia bacterium
TAGGCGAGTTCGGAGCGCGCCGGATCGCAGGTGAAAGCTGGCCAATCATGCTGCGCGCGACATAACGAGCCCCGCCGGCAAAATGGGCAGTATAGGGCTTTTTCCCGGAGTCGCCGTGCCGCATGCTTTCTTTGGTACTTTCTTTCGCGCCGAAAGAAAGTACTATCCCCCGTCGGGGCGGCAGCCCCATCACCCGCGCCGTAGTCGGCGCGTCAGGCCCCACTCGGGGCCAGGGGTATGCGCCTGCGGGCGCACCAAAGGGCTTTCCGCTCGCCCTTTGGAAACCTTCGGGCACCGAAGTTGGCGAGGAACCCATGGGACGGCAAGCCCTGCTCCCGCACCGTATTCGGCACATCATTCCCCACCCGGGGCAAGAGGTATGCGCCTGTGGGCGCACCAAAGGGCTTTCCGCTCGCCCTTTGGAAACCTTCGGGCACCAAAGCTGGCGAGAAAACCCATGAGACGGCAAGTTCCAATTCGCGCCGTAGTCGGCGCGTCAATCCCCACCCGGGCAAGGGGTATGCGCCAGCGGGCGCACCAAAGGGCTTTCCGCTCGCCCTTTGGAAACCTTCGGGCACCGAAGCTGGCGAAAAAACCATAGGGCTATAAGTCCTGCTCCCGCGCCGTAGTCAGCGCGTCATTCCCCACAGCGGGATTTTTTCACGGCCGAGTTGTCCCTTTGCCGAGCAATCAGGGTAACTTCCCCCAAAAGCAAATCGCGCAGGCGATCTTCCCAGCCTGCGCGATTCCAAATTCATTTGCCCTTCAGGATTTCTTTTTAAGAAAGCAGCGCCCGGTCACTGGCAAACTGCTCCCCACTGACCTTCTCAAACATGCCCAGCAGATCCTCTACCGTCAGGGACTTCTTTTCCTCGCCGGAAACATCGACCACAATGCGGCCCTCGTAGAGCATGATGAGACGGTTGCCGTGGGCGATGGCGTCCCTCATGTTGTGGGTGATCATCAGCGTGGTCAGCTTCTCCTGACGGATGATGCGATCCGTCACTTCCAAAACTTTGGCCGCTGTTTTGGGATCCAACGCGGCGGTATGTTCGTCCAGAAGCAACAGTTTCGGCTTCTGCAGCGTGGCCATCAGCAGGGTCAGCGCCTGCCGCTGGCCGCCGGAAAGCAGCCCCACCTTGGTGGTCATGCGGTCCTCAAGGCCCAGATGCAGCCCTTTGAGCAGTTCTTTGTATTCATCCCGTTCGGCGGCGGTAATGCCGGGCCGCAGGCCGCGGGGCTTGCCGCGCCGCCTGGCCAGCGCCAGATTTTCCTCGATCTGCATGGTGGCGGCGGTGCCCATCATGGGGTCCTGAAAAACCCGGCCGATGTAACGGGCCCGCTTGTATTCCGGCAGATGGGTCACGTCCACTCCGTCGATAAAGATGCTGCCCTGATCTACGGGCCAAACACCCGCTACCGCATTCAACAGCGTAGACTTGCCCGCGCCGTTGCCGCCGATGACCGTTGCGAAATCGCCGTCGTTCAGAGTCAGGGAAACGCCGTTCAGCGCGGTCTTTTCATTGACCGTGCCCGCATTGAAGGTTTTGCTGATTTCTTTGATCTCAAGCATGGCTCTTTCCCCCTGTTGCACGCTTTTGGCTGAAATACCTGGCCTTCCAGTGGGGCACGGTCAGGAATACGGCCACGATCAGAGCGGAGAGCAGCTTCAGGTAGTTGGAATTGATGCCGCTCAGGCTGACCACCGCCTGAATGACCGCGTAATAGATGACAGAGCCGATGGCCACCGCCAGCAGCTTCAGGGCGAAATTGTGGAACAGCTTGCCGAACAGCGCTTCGCCGATGATGACCGCCGCCAGACCGATGACGATCGCGCCGCGGCCCATATTGATGTCCGCAAAGCTCTGGTACTGGCTCAGCAGCGCGCCGGAAAGTGCCACCAGACCATTGGAGATCATCAGGCCCAGCACGATGTTCTTATTGGTGTTGATGCCCTGCGCCCGGGACATGTGCAGGTTCGCGCCGGTAGCGCGGATGGAGGACCCAAGCTCCGTGCCGAAGAACCAGTACAGAATCGCCACGATCGCCAGTACAAACAGCCCCACAATGAAAATGGGATGCATGTAGAAGGGCCGCGTGCCCTTGGCTACCTCCTGCAGATAGCGCAGAGAGACCAGCAGGGGCTGCTTGTTTACATTGAGGGCCTGATTGGCCTTCATGCCCATGATGGCCAGATTGACCGACCACAGGCCCAACTGCGTCAGGATGCCCGCCAGAATGGCCGGAATACCGCAGGCCGTGTGCAAAAGCCCGGTAGCCAGTCCCGTCAGCATGCCCGCCAGAATGGCGCACAGGAGAGCCAGCCAGACGTTGCAGCCGCCTGCGATCATCATGACGCACACCGCGCCGCCCGTGCAGAAAGAGCCGTCCACCGTCAGATCAGCGATGTCCAGAATTTTATAGGTAATGTATACGCCGATGGCCATAACGCCCCAGATCAGGCCCTGAGAGATCGCCCCCGGCAGCGCGTTGAGAAAACTGGTCAAACCTCATTCCCCCATTGT
>CAKUCE010000356.1 GCA_934643535.1 uncultured Clostridia bacterium
GTTTTATGAAATGTGGGTAAAAATGGAGCGCTGGCGCACACTTCAGGTGGTCATGAACCTATTATATTAGCTTTGCCTGCCACTGTCAAGGCGTTTTGCCAGGGGGAATTTCAGACCGAAAAGGACAAGCCCCGTCAGTCCCCGTTCACCCGAATGGCCCGGCCCTCTTCCGAGGACTGAATGGCTGCAAAAACCGCCCGCATGGCCGGGAGGACGCTGGCAGCCGGGATACCCTCCTTCGATGGATCCTTCAGGCATTCCACGAACAGATCAATGACCCCGGATCGGGTCTGATCGTCGTTGGTCTGAATCGCGCCGCCAACCCAGACCTCACCGGTCCCGTCCTTGCGGTTCAGCACCAGCGCACGCTCCGGATCGGCATAGATGCGCAGGGTTCCCTCCGTGCCATCGATCTCGGTGGAATTGTCCTCCGGGCCATAGTGTGTCCAGGAAGCGGTCATCGTACCCACAGCCCCGCCGGACATTTTGTATACGCACAGAGCGTTATCGTCCACGGAAATCAGAGAGCCGTCCGAAAAGCGCTTGTCCAGCGTAGTCAGAAAGGCCGTGACCTCCGTCACCTGCTGCCCCAGCAGGAACTGGATCAGGTCCGTCTTATGCACGCCCAGATCGGCCAGCGCGCCCATCGCGGCCCGTTTCTTATCAAAAAACCACGTGCTGGAACCGGGATCGATGCTCCACGTCTCCGGGCCGCCATGAGCGAAGCGGGTACGGAACGTCAGCGGCCTGCCGATCTTTCCGGCCCGAATCCACTCCCGGGCCTTCTGGTGGGCGGGGGCCATGCGCTGGTTCTGGTCGATCATCAGGAGCTTTCCGGCCTGTTCAGCCGCCTTCACCATGGCTTCGCTGTCCTCCAGCGTGGTAGCCATGGGCTTTTCGCAAAGCACATGTTTTCCGGCCTTCAGCGCCGCAATGGCCATTTCAGCATGGCTGTTGTTGGCGGAGCAGATGCTCACCGCGTCAATGGACCGGTCGGCCAGCAGCTCCACATCGGAAGCGTAGGCCTTCGCACCATAGCGCTGCGCCAGTTTTTCCGCCCTTTCCAGATTCAGATCGGCCAGCGCCGCGATCTGTACGTCCGGATTCTCTGCGTATTCGGGCAGATGGCGTACCTGCGCGATCTTTCCGCAACCAATGATACCAATACGAAACATGGGTCTTCCTCCTCCCACGTCGGATGGTTTAGGACAACGCCGCACAAACGAACCGGTGCGGTATTGTCTCAGTTCGCAGATTCCTTTTTCTGCAAGAGGACGGCTACGATCACAATAAAGCCCTTGAAGGCTTCCCGCAGAAACGGCGGTACGCCCATCAGATTCAGCAGGTTATTCATCACGGCGATGATCAGCATCCCCAGCACCGTACCCACGATGGAGCCCTTGCCGCCGGCCATGCTGGTGCCGCCCACTACTACTGCGGCGATGGCGTCCATCTCATAGCCGCTGCCGGCGTTGGCATAATCCATGGAGCCGATACGGGCGATCTGAATCACGGCGGTCACGGAAACCAGCGCGCCCATAAGCACATAGATCCATGTTTTGACCCTTTCCACGTTCACGCCGGACAGCCGCGCCGTGCGCTCGTTGGAGCCAATGGCATAGATCTGCCGTCCGAAGGGCGTATGCCGGGAGACCACATACAGGATCGCCGCGATGACCAGCCAGTACAGAATGGGCAGCACGGTCTCGCCGCCGATCTTTGTATTGGCAATAGCCAGAAAGCTGGTGGGTACTTTGACAGCCACGGTCTGCATGCACTGCTGGGTCACGCTGCGGCAGATTTTCATCATGCCCAGCGTCACAATAAAGGCAGGCAGTTTGCTTCGGGCGATCAGAGTGCCGTTGATCGCGCCGATCAGGCAGCCCATCAGCAGGGCGACCAGAATACCGATGAGGTAAGCAGGCACGCCGGTGATTCCCACGGCGGTCAGCAGTCCCGTGGGATATCCGTTGATGATGACCATCAGCACCGCGCCGATGGCGACCATGGTGGAACCGACGGCCAGATCAATGCCGCCGGAGATAATGACGAAGGTCATGCCCAGCGCCACGATGCCTACGCCTGCGTTATTGCGCAGAATATTGATCCAGTTCTTCCCCCAGCGCTGCAGCCACGCGCCGAAGCTGGCGTCGTTAAAGCCCAGCGCGATGGTCTGGACAACAATCATCAGCACCAGCACGCAGCCGGTGGAGAACATGGGGTTCGTTTTCCAATTGCGGGCGATCCGCTGGAAAAACGTTTCTTTCTTTTGCTTTGCAACAGTCATTGGGATGTACCTCCTCAGCCGCCGGTAGCCAGCCGCATCATTTCCTGTTCGTTCATGGCTTCGCCCTGCACCTGCGCACGAATATCGCCGTGGTACATAACGTAGGCGCGGCTGCACACGCGGATGATCTCCTGCGCCTCGTTGGAGAGCACCACCACCGCCACGCCGGCATCGGCCAACCGAAGGATGATATCGTAAATATCCTCCTTCGCGCCCACGTCCACGCCCTGGGTGGGGT
>CAKUCE010000357.1 GCA_934643535.1 uncultured Clostridia bacterium
CAGGGGGCGGCTCTGCATTGACGGAAAGGAATACCGAAGAATAAGCCCCTCCGAATCCATGCATGTTGGCATTCAGGTGATTTATCAGGACTTTTCCCTGTTTCCCAATATGACGATTGCCGAAAACATCATGATGTATGAAACTGTCAACGAGAATCATCCTTTCATGAACTGGAAGGAAATGCGGCGACGCGCCCAGCAAACCATGGATACCATCCGTTTTCATGTGGATCTGGATAAATACGTATACGAGCTGACGACCGCCGAAACGCAGATGGTGGCCATTTGCCGTGCCATCGTCCAAAAGGCTCGGCTGATTATTATGGATGAGCCTACCACTGCCCTGACCACTCGCGAGGTGGAAAAGCTATTTGAGGTAGTAAAGCAGCTGAAGGCCGAGGGAATCGCCGTGCTGTTCGTCAGCCACAAGCTGGACGAGGTATTGGAAATTTGCGACAGCATTACCGTTATGCGCAACGGCCGCAACGTTTACGAATCCCACGGGAAAAGCAGGCTGCCTACCAAGGAAGAAATGATCTTCTACATGACCGGCAAAAAATTCGAGCAAAAAGCCCACGATTTTCGGCTGGAGGCCAACCCGCGCCCTGTGATGAGCGTCCGCGGCCTTACTAGCCCCAACGGCTTTTACGATATTGACTTTGATCTCTACCCGGGCGAAATCATGGGAATTACTGGCTTGCTGGGCTGCGGGCGCGAGGCTTTGGCAGAAGCTCTGTTTGGCGTCATTCCTGCCCACGAGGGCTCCGTTTTCCTTGATGGGAAGGACGTGGGGGTCATCCGTTCCGTGCAGCAGGCCCTTGATTTGGGTATCGCCTACCTGCCGGAGGATCGTCTGCTAAAGGGGCTTCATCTGGATCAGCCCATTGAGGATAATGCCGTAGCCCGCATCATCGGCGACCTGGCAGGCTCCGGCGGCCTGCTCAGCGCTGCGAAGGTGCGCGCCAAAAAGAAGGAGATTCTCTCCTCCATGAGCATTGCGGGAATGAGACCCCGCAACCCGGTCAAATCCCTGTCCGGCGGCAATCAGCAAAAGGTGGCCCTGCTGAAATGGCTGGCTTCCAATCCTCGTATTCTGATCCTGAACTGTCCTACCGTGGGCGTGGACGTGGGCGCTAAAGCGGAAATCCATGATATGGTCAAGGCGCTGGCCAATCAGAAAAAGGTGGGACTGATCGTTATTTCAGACGACATTCCCGAGGTTCTGCAGCTGTGCAATCGCGTCATCATCATGCGAAACGGCCGTTTTGCCCAGGAACGTGTCATCAGCCAAACCTCCATGGAGGAACTGGAAGGCCTGCTGGCAGCTGATTTCGAAGGAACGAGCGGGGAGGTGTTTCTGTGAAGGAGCGCATCAAACAGCAGGCTCAAAAGGGACAATTCATGCTTCTGCTGCTCTTTGTGCTGACCTGGCTGGCCTTTGGCCTGATCAATCCCAGCATTTTCACGATGGCAAACCTTTTTTCTCTGGTGCGGGCTTCCATTTCTCCCGCGATCTTTTCGCTGGCCATGATGCTGGTCATGCTGCAGGGCGGTATTGATATGTCCGTAGCGGTTGTTGGAACCTTTGGCTCCTACTGCTCCGTACTATTTTTCACCAATCGGGGTGCCATGGATACGCCGTTGGCAGTCATCGCGCTGGTAGCCATTGGCATCTGCGTGGCGTTGGAAACCATCAACTGGGTGCTGATAGACAAGCTGAACCTTCAGCCCTTTATTACCACGCTGGGGACTGCCTCTCTGCTACAGGGCGCCATTTTGGCCTTTGTCAGCACCAGCTATATTTATACCCTGCCCAATCAGATGCATACCTTTGGCACCACTTATCTGGCCCAGGCCTTTTACCCTGATGGCGGCGGCACAGTGTTGCCCTTGGCGCTGGTGGTTGTGGCTGTCCTGTTTGTGCTGATGCAGCTCCTGCTGCGCTACACCCGCTTTGGCAGAAGCATTTACGCCATTGGCGCGGATGTGGAGGCCGCCCGCCGGGTGGGCATTAACGTATCGCTGATACGGTTCCTGATGTTTACCTTAGTAGGTGTGCTTGCCGGAGTGGGCGGAGTAGTACATGACTGCATCGCTCGCTGCACCATGCCCAATCCGCCAGATTTAGTCGGGCAGGAGTTGACCCTGATCGCCGCCGTGGTGCTGGGCTGCGGCACCTTTCAAAAGGCGCAGGGCTCGGTGGCTGGTACGCTGCTGGGCGTTCTGTATCTGCGCTTTGTCATGACCAACCTGATTCTGCTGGGCGTATCGTCCTTTTGGCAGAAATTTGTGATCGGCATTATCATCCTGACTGGACTGCTGGCCCAGATGTCTACCGGGCGCAGACAGTCTCTGCAGTAGGAGGTGCATTCTATGAAACAGAAAAAGATTACCTCCTTCTGGTTGGATACGGACTTTTTGCGCATGTTTATCGTAACGCTGTTGATTTTTATTTCCATGAGCCTGCTCTCTCCCAAGTTTACCCGCAGCAGCGTTATCCTGTCCATGGGATATCAG
>CAKUCE010000358.1 GCA_934643535.1 uncultured Clostridia bacterium
AAAGGCCCCCTCTACCAAGAGGGGGCTGTCGCCGAAGGCGACTGGGGGAGCTTCCCCGCCGCAGCGGACAAAGCCTCCCCTGTGTAAGGGGAGGTGGCAAAAATCGAAGATTTTTGCCGGAGGGGTTGTTCCCCCGCCCTTCTCCGCATTTTTTTGCGTAGAAAAGCAAAAAATCTATTGATAGCAACATCCAGATATGGTAAAATACAGGTGGTAATAAAGAGGGCCATGGCCCTCTTTTCCATGCACGTGCATGGAGCAAATTCATACATCATGGAGGAAACAGTCATGAAAAAACGACTTTTGGCGTGTCTTCTGACATTGGTGATGCTGCTGGCCCTGCTGCCCACGGCAGCTCTAGCCGCCGATGGGGTAACGGAAGTTACAATGACAGAGAGCGGAAAGCTGCAAGAAGCAGTGACAGCCGTAAACAGCAATTTGGACAGCATTACAAAGCTGAAGGTTCGAACGGGCAAGGGCGCGGTGCTGATGCCCGCAGACTTCCAGTTCTTGAGCGGCATCGTTGTCACACCGACTGAAAGCGGTAGATATTCCAGCGCGAAAATTACGGACGAAACGCCGTATTTGAAGAATCTGACGGAACTGGATCTCTCGGAGGCTGCCTGCAAAGACAACGCCATCCCACCGCGCGCATTCCAGAAAAACACGACAATCACTAAAATCATTCTGCCGAACACATTGGTGCGCACTTATCTTCACGCATTTTCCATGATGACCAACTTGACCTACCTCGGCACCACCGAAGGCAACCTGCATTTCCCGGCGTCTATGAAGTTCATGGGCGAGGGTATGGTGTATCAGGATGCAAAGTTGACAGGTGAGCTTGTTCTGCCCGAAAACCTTAAGGCGCTCGGCTCGTCCTGCTTCTATCAAAGCGGCATCAGCGGTGACATCACGATCAGAGCCGGTGTTGATATTACGACCAACACCGACATTAACAGTGGGGAATTTAAGCCGAGCGGTTCAATCTTCAAAGAAACAAAAATTACATCTTTGACATTTGAAAATGGAATTACAAAAATAAGCAATAGCTTTGCCCATGGATGCGAATTCCTTACCAGTGTTACGATTCCGGCATCGGTCAAGACAATTGGAGAAGATGCATTTCGCGGCACGAGCCTTACGGCTTATCCTGAGATGGCAGGCGTGACCGAGGTTGGCAATAACGCATTCAGAGAGTTGAAAAGCACCATTACGGGAGATATTGAATTGAAAAACGGTGTTTCCTACGGTGGCAGAGTATTCCTTGGCGATACGATCAACGGAAATGTTACGGTGAATAGCAATAGCGTTGGCGATTATGTCTTTGATAGCACCAAAATAACAGGCAACCTGACGATCAATAGCAAAACGGTTCCCTCGGGCGCGATCCATGGCAGTACAATCACGGGAAATGTTACAGTGAATAGCAGTAGTATTGATGCCAACGCCCTTAAGAATGTTGCAATAAACGGTGATTTGACGATCAATAGCGAAACGGTTCCCGCAAGACTTCTGTCTCAATCTGACACTGACTATGATAGTGGAAAGGCCCGTATTACAGGAACAGGAAACGTAACACTTGGCGATGGCGTGAAAGTAGTTGGTTCCTCTGCCTTTGGCGGAGCCGGGATACCCGGAACGCTGACCCTGCCGGAAGGTCTCGAAAAGATCGGTGGCTCTGCATTTCGCAAGAACAAGCTTCACGGCAATATCATAATTCCTGAAAGTGTTACGGAAATTGGAGCGGCAGCATTTTCTTTTGCGGGGAATAAGGAAAATGTGCTGAATTTTATTGTTGAGTCTGCGAATCCCGCCAGCATACTCTCTCGATATGCATTTGCGAACCAAGCGGATGGCACCAAGATTTACTTTATGACCGCAGTTGAAAACAGCGATAATTATTGGTCGGGTAGTGAGGTTACGATCCTTAATACGGATGGCGGCAAGATCGACACCACGAAGGAAGCAGACAGCACGACCGGTCTGTTTACGCCGTTCAAGGCTGGCTATAGTTTCCTCGGCTGGTACGATGGCGTTACCAAGTTAGAAAATGCTGCGGCGGTAAATAAGACCTACACTGCAAAGTGGCTTGAACTTCCGCTGACTGGCATCACGGTTCAGCCGAAGCAGACCGAGTATGTCATCGGTACGACGCTCAGCGCGGCAGATTTCATTGTCACGGCAAATTATAACAATGGTGCGCAGAAAATCGTCCTGACCGACGGCTACACCATAGCGCCGACCGAGGCGCTCACGACGCTCGGCGACGTTGAGGTCACGGCGGCGTTCGGCGAAAAAACGGCGACCTGCACGATCAAGGTCGTGCCCGTCCCGGTCGAGCCGGTCACGCCCGTCATCCCCGTTACCCCCTCGGCCCCGGCACAGCTTCCGTTCAATCCCGACGCAGGTAAGACCAAGTTTACGGACGTTTCGGGCAACGCCTGGTACGCCTCCGCGGTCAACTACGCGGTCGACAAGGGCCTGATGAACGGCACCGGCGA
>CAKUCE010000359.1 GCA_934643535.1 uncultured Clostridia bacterium
CCATGTACATGATCGGCAACGCCCATTTGGACCCCGTCTGGCTTTGGCAGTGGAGAGACGGTTATCACGAGGCCATGGCCACCTTCCGTTCGGCGCTGGATCGCCTGAACGAAACACCGGATTTTGTCTTTACCTGTGCCTGTGCCTGCTACTATGAGTGGGTGGAGGAAAACGATCCCGCCATGTTTGAAGAGATCCGCAGGCGGGTGGCGGAGGGACGCTGGGGGATTGTGGGCGGTATGTGGATCCAGCCGGACATGAACACCCCCTCCGGCGAATCCCTCCTACGGCAGACGCTGTACGCCCAGCGGTATTTCCGGAAGAAATTCGGAAAGATCGCCACGGTGGGCTACAATGTGGATACCTTTGGTCATAACGCCATGACGCCGCAGCTCCTGCGCCTTTCCGGCATGACGGATTACGTCTGGATGCGGCCCTCCGTGAAGGAAAACGGAAAGATCCCGGAAGGCCCCATGATCTGGGAAGCCCCTGACGGGAGCCGGGTTCAGGCATACCGCATCTTTGGCGAATACACCACCGCCCATGATATGCCCGGAAAAATCGAAAAGGTGCTGGAATTTGAAAAGCGAATCCAGAAGCCGGTCTTGTGCTTTTACGGTGTCGGAAACCACGGAGGCGGGCCCACCATTGAAAACCTCCGGGAGATTCGGAAATACCGGCAGGAGCATGACAGGGCGCTGCCTTACGGAACGCCCATGGACTATTTCCGGCTGCTTCGGGAAGAAAAGCTCGAACTGCCGGTATGGAAGAACGAATTACAGCATCATGCCAGCGGGTGCTATTCCACCCATTCCGTCAGCAAGCATCTCCACCGGGAAACGGAAAATGCGCTGCTTCGCATGGAAAAGCTGGGCGCCGTTTCGGAAGCGCTGACAGGGCACCGGCTGAAAAAGCCCTTTGTGGATCAGGCGTGGAAGAATCTGCTCTTCAATGAGTTCCATGACGTCATGGGCGGCTGCTGCCTGCGGGAAGCGATGACGGACGCAGAACGGCAGTTCGGAGAAGCCCTTTCCATCGCCGACCGGGAGGAAAACGCCGCGCTGCAAAGCATTTCGTGGCGGATCGATACCATGAAGGGCCATCCCGGGCGGGTGCGCTCCAAGGAGGAAGACTGGTCGCTCTGGGGAATTCGCGGACAGGGAACGCCGGTGGTTGTGTTCAATCCCCACGCCTTTGAGGCTACGGACACCGTGCTGATCCGCCGTCCGGTGAAAGCCGTCCGGGACGACCGGGGCAAACCTGTCGCCGTTCAGTGCATCCGCGCGACCCGCACCAATGGAGAGCAGGATCGCTGGGACAGCATTTTCCGCGCCGCTGTTCCGGCATTCGGGTACCGGCTGTATTGGCTCTTCCTGGAGGAAACAGAGCCGGTGACGTCCCCTCTCCGCGCCTCGGAAACGCTGCTGGAAAACGAGCTTCTTTCCGCCCGGTTCGATCCGGAAACCGGCGCGCTGCTTCACCTGACAGACAAAAGAACCGGCTGCGACGCGCTGAACGGCGCTTCTTCTCTCCGATTGATGGACATCGAGCACTGCGATACCTGGGCGCATAACGTTTTTGCCTTTGACAGGCCCGCGGGCCGCTTCGAGCGCGCGGAGATCAGGCTGGAGGAAACAGGCCCGGTTCGGGCCGTGCTGCGGGTGACCAGCTATCATGCGTCTTCTGTCATACAGCAGCGCTATCTGCTGTATGCCGATGCGGATCAACTGGAAGTTGATATGAAGCTGGAGCTGTGCGAAAAGCACAAAATGGTGAAATGGTGTCTGCCTGCGGCGGGCAGCCGGAGTTTCGCGGAGATCCCTTACGGCGTTCTGGAACGGAATCCCAACGGGGACGAGGAACACTGCCAGCGCTGGGTGGCCGTGCAGAATGAACAGGGCGGACTGGCGCTGCTCAACGACGGAAAATACAGCTACAGCGTCTCGGACGGCGAACTGCGCATGACGCTGGCCAATACCTCTCTTTTTGCGGATCATTTTGGTCAGGAATACCGGGACGAAAGCTGCGAGTATATGGATCAGGGACAGCAGCGCTTCCGGCTGACGCTGGTGCCCTATGGAGGAGGCTGGGAGAACGCCGCCATGGAACGCCGCGCAGATGTACTGAACCAGCCGCTGCCCCATGTGGTGGAAACCTACCACGAGGGCCCTCTGCCGGGCGAAATGGAAGGAATCCGTCTCAGCAGCCCGGCCATCGCCGTTCGGGCCTTCAAGCGCAGCGAGGACGGAAACGGATACGTGCTTCGGGCCGCCGAATGTCTGGGACAGCCGTGCCGCGCGGCGGTGGACCTTCCGCTGCTGAACCGCAAGCTGGAAGCCGAATGGAGAGGGTTTGAGATCAAAACCTTCTTCCTGCCGGATGAACCCGCAATGCCGGTAGCTGAAATTTCGCCCATAGAAACGGAAAAAGCCTGACATTCCTATGCAATGCAGTGAGCAAAGTCCGGCTCGGCCTGTCCTTGCGACGGAGCGGCAATGTT
>CAKUCE010000360.1 GCA_934643535.1 uncultured Clostridia bacterium
CGCTGAAAAAGTGATTGATGTTGTAGTCACAGTGCCGGTACTTCGTTGCGAAATGCTTGTCGATCAGAACTCGATAGACCTCCGGGTCAACATCGGAGCTGTAAGAGCCCAGATCCTCAATCTCGATCCAGGGCATATTCTGGGCAATACGGACGATCTGGCTTGCGTTGATGGGCGGATGTGGCCTGCCGGTATGCTCCTCATACTTCTCGAAGTAGTACCGGAATACGCCCAGAGCGTCTTCCAGGGAATACGGAGTATTCGGGTATACAGACGCCGCAATCTCTGAGAACTTCTCAAAATTGAACAGCAAGGTATCTCTCCTTTCCGGAAAACGGGGGCAGAGCGGAGTGCGAAAGCAGCTCGGCGCCCTTATACAAGGGAGCGCTTTGCGCTCCCCGCCGCCGTCTTTTTCTAGTATCTCTCTCTGCCTCTGCCTCTGCCTCTGTGACGCTACGTCACACACCGTCACCCTCCATTTTCTTTGCGTAGTACTCCTCGAACTCTTCTTCCGTTCCGTCCGGGTGTAGGCCCCGCCACCGGGTAAAGCTCATGCGCTTGCGGCTGTCATCATAGTCTGCGTAACTCTCATCAACGTACGGCTTCACAGAAGAAAACACGGCGAATACAAGCGGGGACATCTCTACGACTTCGCCAGTCTCAAAATACTGAAAGACTGCCTTTAAGGCTTGGCCTACTTCGGCGTCCGGGACACTGTCAATCAGCGCTTTTTGATTTCTGAACATCTTGAACCACGATGGGCGATTCTCTTTCTTGATCATTCACTCAACCTCTCCAACTCGTACTCTTGCAACAGCGTTTGCGGCCCGCAGAATCTCCCTCGCCCGACAACGCATGGAGCAGACAAACTGCACTTTTTCGGCTTCACTCTGCGGCAGAAAATAGCCACTTTTATTGTCCGAAAGGATTGGACATCCACGCTGCCGCTCCCGCTGGATGGCTTTCCGCACATCCCTTTCCGGCCAGCCCGTGCGACGGACTAGATCGGCGAGATGAAGGGCATTGCTCCGGCCCTCCATCAGGAGGGAGGAAACCGCCACTTGACCGCCGTCGTCGGCGGTGGTATGCTGATTTTGGGAATTGCCGCTCTCCCGAGTGCTTTCCCCTTTTGCCCGCCCGGAAGTTGCCGCTTCCGGGCGGGCGTTTTTTCTTGTGCCCTTCATGCGCCGGTGCCTCCTTCTTCGAACAAACTGTCCAGGTACGAAACCAGGTCATCTCTGCGGAAAAACCAGCTTTGCCCTTGCTTCGCACCCTTGATCACGCCATCCTTCGCCATCCTGGCGATGACCTCCGGATTACGCCGGAGCAGTAAACCGGCTTCCGCACAGTCGCAAAGGACGGGAAGCTCTGAAATGTCATGGATTACCCGGCGGGGCTTGTTGGGTCGAACCGCCCTATGCACGATTACCGCCTCCTTCTGCGATGATTTCCATTACATTGACACCGAGACCGACAGCTAACTTTCCGGCAGTGCGAGGCTCACAGGTTCCACGCCGGAGAATGGAGCTGATGTTTGGCGCAGAAATTCCGCTCCTAGCGGAAAGCTCTTTCTTGCTCAAACAGTTCTTTGCCATTGCGGCATTGATTCGTAACGTATCGACTTTCAACACTACTCCTCCTTTGATGCGTTCAACCTGAATCTATTGTATGCGTTCAAATCGAATATGTCAATAAAATATTTTCAATTCGTGTTGAATATTTCGAAAATTTATGTTATTTTCGGAATGAAGGAGGAGATAAATGTGACAACCGGAGAACGCATTAAGTATGCTCGAAAACAAGCTGGCTTGACCCAAGAGCAGCTTGCAAAGAAATGCGGAATTGCAACGATTACTGTCGGTCAATATGAGCGAAACAAACGCCAACCTAGCATGGATATGATATCTGATTTGGCGGGAGCGCTTAGGGTTTCCATGTTATATCTCTTGGGCATTGCCGATTATGACGGCACATTAGTGCCAGACTATTTTGCGGATCCCGATGACTATGCGCTTATAAAAGCACTAAATCCTCAAGCGCTACAATTATGGGGAGGCATACCGGACAAGGAAGGTATGGCAGCAGAGACGGTGGAAAACAACGGAAGCTTTAGACGAACCTATTTGAACATCTTTGATATGCTAAATGATGCCGGAAAACAAAAGGCCATTGAAAGATTGGAGGAGCTTGCTGAAATTCCGAGGTATCAGCGCTCACCGAATCAGCCGGATGAAAAAAAATAAAGCCCTGCGCAGCAACGCAGAGCTTTGAAAGAGACAGGAGGTGGGGATATGGCAAAAGCGAAGAAACGGGCAGATGGGCGCTATTGTTCGCAGATTTATCTGGGCCGGGATGAGAACGGCAAGCGGCAGTATAAGAGCGTCTACGGCAAGTCGCCGGCAGAGCTGAAGGAGAAGGAGACGGCCATCCGGCTCCAGTTGGGCCGTGGCCTGGATGTGCTTTCGCAGCGGGACAGCTTCGA
>CAKUCE010000361.1 GCA_934643535.1 uncultured Clostridia bacterium
GGTCTGCGCCTGCGGGCGCACCAAAGGGCTTTCCTCTCGCCCTTTGGAAACCTTCGGGCACCGAAGACTCATAGGGCTGCAAGCCTCAATCCGCGCCGCAGTCAGCGCGTTATTCCCCACCCGGGGCAAGGGGTATGCGCCTGCGGGCCACGCTGGAGGAAAACTACGTGAGCCGTACCCCCGACCTGCTGGTCACGGGTACCTTTGATGATTTCGACGGTGCCGAGGTGACGGAGCTGCCCAACCTGCCGGATATGACGGAGCTCAAGCTCCGGTGGACGGCCGCCCCTTCAGCATGCTGGAGGGCAAAACGGAAAAATACGTGGGAACGCAGGCACATGCTGGGCTTCTGCATGGAAGTGGGCGCGCTGAACGGCGATGCTGCGCTTTTCGTGGAAAGCGGCATCAATGGTCAGGTGACCAACATGGGCGCCCAGCATTTTCACGAGGGCAGCAAACGCCTGTATGATCTGCGCATCCTGCGCGTGACCAGCGAGACCCTGCGTTCCGGCGTGACCCGCTGTCAGTTCGCGGCCAATCGCTACTGGGTGGACGGCAAGCGGGAGCTGCGCTTCCCCCTGCACTGGCGGGGGCAGGCGTTCCATGTTACGGTACGGCAGGACGGCGTAAAGCTGGAAACCCGATCCGGCAAAAGCGTCCAGCCGGAAGCCTGCGGCATTGAAGCAGTGCTGCGGTGCTGAGAATCAGAAAAATGCCCGCACGGTGGAAACAGCGTTCCATCGCGCGGGCATTCTTTATGCGTTTGTCCGTTTCGTGCCTTATACCAGGCGGAAACCGGCGGCAGTCTGCTGCTCGTGATACCGCTCGATCAGGTTCTTGATGCGGTCGTAGGGATTCAGCAGGCCGCTGAGGCTGCGGTCGTGGTTCAGGCTGGCGATGATGTAGGAAATGTACTTGCTCATATCCGCCTCGATGAACCAGGGCGCGTTCTTCAGCTCGTCGGTGCGGTAGGTCAGGTTGGTGGAAATCACGCGGCTGATGTAGCCTTCTTCATAGGCCTTGTGGAAAGCGTCCAGCCCATTGGTGAACAGAGCGAAGGTAGCGGAGGCAAAGATCCGGTTGGCCTTGCGCTTCTTCAGTTCATGAGCCAGATCCAGAATGCTGTCGCCGGAGGAAATGATGTCGTCCGATACCAGAATGTCCTTGCCCTCCACATTGTCGCCCAGATACTCATGAGCCACGATGGGATTGCGGCCGTTGACGATGCGGGTATAGTCGCGGCGCTTGTAGAACATGCCCATGTCCAGCCCCAGCACGGAGGAGAAGAAGATGTTCCGGTCCAGCGCGCCTTCGTCGGGGCTGACGATCATCATATGATCCCGATCCAGCTGCAGATCCTTGTCCTTGCGGAACAGGGCCTTCAGGATCTGATAGCTGGGACGGACGCTGTCGAAGCCCATCAGGGGCACGGCGTTCTGAATGCGGGGATCGTGAGCGTCGAAGGTAATGAAGTTGCTCACGCCAAGGCTCTGCAGCTCCTGCAGCGCCTGCGCGCAGTCCAGGCTTTCACGGGTGGAGCGGCGATGCTGACGGCCTTCGTACAGGAAGGGCATAATGACGTTGATCCGCTTGGCGCGGCCGCCGATGGCGCCGATAATGCGCTTGAGATCCTGATAGTGATCGTCGGGAGACATGGGAACTTCCCGACCGTACATCTGATAGGTTTTGTTGTATGCGCCAACATCGGTCAGAATGTAAATATCATATCCGCGTACAGTGCTTTTGACCATTCCCTTGCCTTCGCCGGTGCCGAACCGGGGGCAGCGGGCCTCGATGAGGAAATCGCTTCGATTGGAGCCCATCAGGGAATAAAGGGGCGTATCTTCCAGGGCTTCCTGCTGCTCGTGCCATTTCATCAGCCAACCGTTGACCAGTTTTCCCATTTCTTCGCAGCCGGGCATGGCGATCAATCCCAGCGGAGCCACAGGCGTTGTCAGAAGCTCATTATTCCAGGTGTTTACAAAATCCGTCATAAGTCGCGCTCCTTTTTCTGTATCACGGGTATATGAGATTATATATTAGTATAGCGCAAAAAGCCCTTTCTGAAAAGGCGCTTTTGCGGAAAAAGGGAACGTTTGCAGAAATTTGCAGAAAAACGGACCGGTTTTTCAGCACTCTGCCGAATCGGAAAGAACCATACAAAATTGCCCCTTTTCCAAAAAGAAAAGAGGCAGAAAAAGTTTGCATCGTCTATTTTTTGCAACCGATAAAGAATCACTCCGCAGCCGGTTTGCTTCCCCACGCGCGAGCCGGAAAGCCTGTTGCCCAACGATAGTCTTTTCTATTCAACTGGCGGGAAACCACACCAGACCCGCGAGCCGTGGCACCTGTCGTGCCACGGCGGTCTTGAGGCCGAAAGCTTCGGAAACGTGAGGCCCTCCGCCGAGCGTTTCCAAAGCGCCATACTTATCTGTACAGCCCTGCGCGCCGCTGGCGCGC
>CAKUCE010000362.1 GCA_934643535.1 uncultured Clostridia bacterium
ATGCGCTTCTGGAACATCGGCGCCGAAGGGCAGGTGCTGGTGGGGGCCATGGCCACCGCCGCCGTGATGATCTACGGCGCGGAGCTTCCCGCCTGGGCGCTGTACGCCCTGTGCCCCATCGCGGGCGTGGCCGCAGGCAGCCTTTGGGGCATGATCCCCGCGTTTTTCAAGGCCCACTGGAACACCAACGAGACGCTCTTCACCCTGATGCTCAATTACATCGCCATGCAGCTGGTGTCCTTTGCCATCGTCTACTGGGAAAGCCCCAAAGGCTCCAACCATGTGGGACTGATCAACAATCAGACCAAAGCCGGGTGGCTTCCTTCCATCGGCGGGAACAGCTACCTGCTGCCCATCATCATCGTGATGGTGCTGATGGTGCTTCTGTACCTGTACATGAGCTATTCCAAGCAGGGCTATGAGATCGCCGTAGTAGGCGAAAGCGAGAACACCGCCCATTACGCCGGGATCAACGTCAAGCGGGTAATCATCCGCACCATGGCCCTTTCCGGCGGCATCGGCGGGCTGGCGGGCTACCTGCTGGCCAGCGGCGTGGGCCACACCATTTCCACAGGTCTGGCGGGCGGACGCGGCTTCACCGCCATTATCGTGGCGTGGCTTGGCAAACTGAATCCCTTCGCCATGGTCTTTGTGGCCTTCTTCCTGGTCTTTATGGAAAAGGGCGCCGGGCAGATCGCCACCCAGTTCAACCTGAATGAAAACGCCAGCGATATCATCACCGGCATCATCCTGTTCTTCATTTTGGGCTGCGAGTTCTTCATCCACTATCAGGTGGAGCTGCGCAAGCGGGAAAAGGAGGCGGCGAAGGCGTGAACATCATCATCGTATTTCTGCAAAAGGCCATTGCGCAGGGCATCGCCATTCTCTACGGCGCTAACGGCGAGATCCTGACGGAAAAATCCGGCAACCTGAATCTGGGCGTTCCCGGCATGATGTACATGGGCGGCGTTTCCGGGCTGATCGGTGCGTTCCTGTATGAAAACAGCGCGGCAAACCCCTCCCCCATCGTGGGTATGCTGATTGCGCTGGTATGCGCGCTGGTATGCTCCGGACTTGGCGCGCTGCTCTACAGTGTGCTGACCATTTCCCTGCGGGCGAACCAGAACGTGACCGGTCTGGCGCTGACCACCTTCGGCATGGGCTTCGGCAACTTCTTCGGCGGCTCCCTGTCCAAGCTGGCGGGCGGCGTAGGCCAGATCTCCACCAAGGTCACGGCCAGCGCCTTCCGGGCCAGGCTGCCCTTGCTCAGTAAGCTGCCCGTGGCGGGCGACCTGCTGTTCAGCTACGGCTTCCTGACCTACTTTGCCATCATTGCCACCATCATCCTCAGCTGGATGATCTACCGCACCCGGGTAGGCTTGAATCTCCGGGCTGTGGGTGAGAATCCCGGCACGGCGGATGCGGCGGGCATCAACGTTCCTCTTTACAAGTACCTTTCCACCTGCATCGGCGGCATGCTGGCCGGTTTGGGCGGCCTCTACTTCGTCATGGAGTACACCGGCGGCACCTGGGTGAACAACGGTTTCGGCGACCGCGGCTGGCTGGCCATTGCGCTGGTGATCTTCGCCCGCTGGCGGCCCCTGAGCGCCATCTGGGGCAGCGTCCTCTTCGGCGGGCTTTACATTCTCTATCTCTACGTTCCCGGTCTGGACCGGAGCATGCAGGAGATCTTCAAGGCGCTTCCCTATCTGGTGACCATCATCGTTCTGGTGCTGACCAGCCTTCGCAAGAAGCGGGAGGATCAGCCCCCGGCCGGACTGGGCAACGCCTACTTCCGCGAGAGCAGGGGCTAGGCAGGGGGTGCCCCCCTGCACCCCGGACTGCGCGTCGATGGCGCGCAGGGGCACTCGGAAGACCTGCAAGCTCCGCCGTGGCACCATCTTCCGTGCCGGCGTACCTGGCGGATTGAGGCGTTTTCTCTATACAGCACTTTCAAACGTTCACGCAATCGTGAACGTTTTTTTCTTCTTTCCTTATTCAAAAAGGTGCGGGCTTTGGCTTTTCATTCGCAGGGCCCTGCTTGACAAGGGACTTCCAAACGGGGTACACTCTGGGAAAGCCGTTTTTCAGGCGGGTTCTCTTTCTGATTCTTTAGCGGCATGGGAGGAAAAACATGGAAAACTACCAAGCGGAAATTCTGATAAACGAGCGCTTTCGCCTTTCCGAAGGCCCTGTCTGGGAGGCGGAGACCGGCGTTCTTCATTTCGTGGACATCAAGGGCTGCACGGTAAACACCTATCGGCTGTCGGACGGCCAGCGCGGCAGCGTGGAGCTCAGCCAGCATGTGGGCTGCTTTGCTCTGCGCCGTCAGGGCGGCTATATTCTGGGACTGGCTGCGGGCGTGTACCTGCGCAGCGAAAACGGCAGCGTCATCGAAA
>CAKUCE010000363.1 GCA_934643535.1 uncultured Clostridia bacterium
GCTTCATTTCTCATCACCGTTTCCATTATAACATATTCTGACACATTTGAACATCTTTTAGATTGAGAGTAGTATTACTGCCTTCTCATCTGCCGCAAGAACAGCAGCACCGCCGCTGCCAGCGCTGCGGCCATATAGCCCAGTACCCACCATAAATGAGGAAAGATCCCGGCCCAGTTTCCGGCCAGAACGGCCCGTTCCATTTCCACCGCATGAACAAAGGGCAGCGCGTAGGCGATTTTCTCAAAAGCGCCGCCTACCAGCTTCAGGTCGAACCATGTGCCGGACAGCCAGGCCGTCAGATTGGTCAGCAGTGCGCCGCACAGACCGCCCACCTGCTTGGTGTTCATCACGCTGCCGCATAACAGTCCCAGTCCGATAAAGAGCAGCGCGGCGGGCAGCACCATCAGTACGGCCCAGACCATCGTAACGGTGGGCTTCAGGCCCAGCAGCATGGCGAACAGATAACAAACCGCGCATTGGGCCAGCGCGATGGGCGCTACCGGCAGCAGATAGCCGAAAATAAAGTCAGCAGCCGTCAGGGGCGTGGTATACAGCCGCTGCAAAAAGGCCGTTTCCCGGTCCCGGGCGATCAAGTTGGCGGAAAACAGCGTCATGAACGCCAGCCCGAAAATGGTCACGCCGGGGGTCAGGGTCTCCAGCCGGAACAAGTCCACCGGAACATTGGCCTGAATGGCGCTGAGCAGCGCCAGAATGACCACGGGAAAGCCCAAACTGAAGCCGACCGTCAAAGGATCCCGCAGGATTTCCCGGGCGTTGCGCCGTGCGAAAAACAGCATTTTCATTGCGCATTCCCCCTTACGATCGCCACGAAGGCGTCCTCAAATTTTTCTTTCCCGGCCTGTGCTTTCAACTCCGCAGGCGTTCCCAGCGCCAGCAGATGTCCGTCCCGCATCACGCCTACCCGGTCGGAAAGCGCTTCCGCCTCCTCCATGTAGTGTGTGGTCAGCACGATGGTCATCCGGCCCTTCAGCGCCCGGATCGTGTCCCACAAGTCGCTGCGGGCCAGCACATCCAGCCCAAGCGTGGGTTCATCCAGAAACAGGATCTTCGGTTCGCCGATCAGGGCCATGGCGATGCTCAGCCGCCGCTGCCAGCCGCCGGACAGCTTGCCTGCCCGGCGGGCCAGCACCTCGCCCAGCTTCAGCTGCTCGGAAAGCTCCTGGATTTTGGCGGCGGTTTTTTCTTTGGAAAAACCGTGTACGCCGCCCATCAGTTCCAGATTTTCCCGGACGGTCAGATTGGCCGCTACGGCGGTCTCCTGCGGCGAAACGCCGATGATCTCCTTCACGCGGTCGGGAGCCTCCAAAATGCTTTCGCCGCAGAGAAAGGCTTCCCCGCCCGTAGGCCGGGTCAGGCAGCAGAGCATTTTGATGGTGGTGGTTTTGCCCGCGCCGTTCACGCCCAGCAGGGAAAACAGCTCTCCCTCCCCCACCGTCAGGTTCAGGCCGTTCACGGCCGTTACCTCTTTATACTGCTTCGTCAGACCGACGATTTGAATCGCATGCATTACCATTCTTCATTCCCTTTCCGTTTCTTTTGGCAGAAACCGCAGCCGCAGCCCCTGATAAGCGTCGGTGAGCGCGGTGCTGATAAAGTCCATATCCCATTCCAGATAGGCGGTGGCGATCATGGTGGCGATGCCGTGTACGTAGACCCACATTTCCAGATGGAAGCGGTACGCCTCCTCCCGGCTCAGCCCCATGCCCTGCTGGATCAGCCGGATCAACGCCTCCAATTCTTCTCCGGCGGATTGATCTTCGTTCGTGCGATCCCGCATAAACAGCAGCTTGAACAGCTCCTTCTGCTCCCGGGCAAAGCGGATGTAGGCCATGCCGCTGGCTTTGTAGGGCGGATACTGTCCGGCGGCCATGTCCTCCCGCAAATATGCCTGATAACGCTGGTTTGCGGCCTTCATCACCTCCTGCTGCACCTCTTCCATATTGGTGAACAGGCCGAAAATCGGCTTGGCGGACGAGCCGAGCCGCTGGGCCAGACTGCGGGCCGTCAATGCGCCGATGCCCTTTTCGGCGGTCAGTTCCAGTGCGGCCTGAATGATCTGTTCCCGGGTAAACCGGCATTTGGGCGGCATGAGGGTTCTCCTTTCCGACTGGATCTATAAAAGAATCAAAAGTTGCGCAACTTACGTTTCCTATTATGAAACGAAAAACGGCTCCTGTCAAGAGCCGTTTGAAATTTTGATTGGTCAGAGGGCCGCTCGCTTGGGCGTTCTTTTCCGACAGAGGGACTTTCCCCATCGGGCGAAACCATCCGTGACCGCCGTCAGCGCGGCAGCCAGCAACAGCGTACTGGCATAACACAGCACCGTAAAGGCCCATTGCAGTCCGGGGTCGC
>CAKUCE010000364.1 GCA_934643535.1 uncultured Clostridia bacterium
CCGAAGCAGGCATGACCGGGAATGGCCGTCACGGCGCGAATCACTGCCACATCCAGCCCGTAGGAGGTAACATAGCTGATGTTCTCCCACAGGGCGAAGCCCAGCGATACAAAGGCCGCGTATACCACGCCGTCAAAGGTGAAGTTGAAGGCGGGTGTGGTCCAGGTACGCTTTTTCAGCAGGTAATACTTGGCCCCTTCTTCCGCAAGCGCCACAATGACAAAATATTCGATCAGCTGGTAGGCCAGCGACGTTTCAGGCAAAACACAGCCCAGCAGCCAGAAACCAGCCTTTTCCGCCACCAGCGCCATGGCGGTGGCCAGAATGCCGCAGAAAACCAGCGACGTTAAAAGCTGCGGCGGCTCCTTTTCCCGGCGGTCGGCCCGATAGATCTTGACCAGCAGAAAAATGGCGGGAATGACCGCCGCGGGGATCAGGATTCGATGAATATATAACAGTACCATTTTATGGCCCCCTTCCGTACCGGCGCACGCCAAAGCACAAACCGGTTCAGCATCCATTATACGACCTCCCGCTCCGCTGAAAAATAGGCAGATGAATCACTTTGCCAAAAGTTTGGGCAGAGTCGGAGGTTTGACCGTGGGCAACGGCGGCCCGCCGGTGGATAATGGGATCGTTCGCAGGGCCTGCAGCGGCCCGAGAAAAAACGGAAGGATGAACGGAAGATGTACGTTCTCTACAATCCCATGGCGGGGAACGGTCACGGGGAAGAAAAGGCCCGGGAGATCGAAAGGAAAGTTCGGGGACAGAAGATCGAATACCGGGATATTACCCGGATGGACGCAGCCGATTTTCTGGCTGGTCTGCCGGTGGAGGAAACGGTCGTGCTGGCCGGGGGCGACGGCACGTTGAATCATTTTATCAACCGCTACGGCAGCAGTGTGCTGAACCGGCCAGTGTATTATTTCCCGGCAGGATCGGGCAATGATTTCTGGAACGATGTTGGCAGGAATTCCGTGGATGGAATGATCCTGCTCAACGATTATCTGAAGAATCTGCCCATGGTGGAGGTAAATGGAAAGAAGAGCCGCTTTCTGAACGGGATCGGCTATGGGATCGACGGCTACTGCTGCGAGACGGGCGACCGGCTGTGGATGCAGGGAAAGGAAAACGTCAATTACACCTCCATCGCCATCAGGGGGCTGCTGTTCCATTATAAGCCCGCCTCAGCAACGGTGACGGTGGACGGGGTTTCACACCGTTACCGCCATGTATGGCTGGCTCCGACCATGAACGGCCGTTATTACGGCGGCGGGATGGAGGTCGCGCCGGAGCAGGACCGCCTGAACGCAGAAGGAACGGTGTCCGTCGTGGTGCTTCATTGCCCCTCCAAGCTGAAAACGCTGATGGTTTTCCCCGGCATTTTCAAAGGCGAGCATGTAAAACGCACGGAAATGGTGGAAGTGCTTTCCGGCAGTGAGATCACCGTGGCCTTTGACCGCCCGACGGCCCTGCAGATCGACGGAGAAACCGTCGCCGGTGTGAAGGAATACCGTGTCGCAGCGGAGGCGGCGAACAGGGACGCTGCCCGGCAGGCTATGGCGGGATAAACAGAAAACGCCTGCGGCTTTGAAAACCGCAGGCGTTTTTCTGTTGGAATTATAAAGTCCCTTCGGCCTTTTCGGCGTTCAGCTTCTTTTGCAGCCAGTCCTTGCCGTCCACAAAGCGGGAAACGATGAAGGAAACCACGTAGTCGCCAGCCGCGTTGACCATGGTGGCAGGGGGATCGACCAGATTGCCCAGCGCAATGGCGATAGGGTAGGCGATCTCCATCTGGTTAGGGAAGAAAATGGTGCAGAGTACCAGCTCGCCGACGCCGCCCCCGCCCGGAATGCCGCTCATGGCCACGGAGGAGAAGACCGCCACCAGAATGGCGCCGATGGCATTCCAGCCGGTAAAGTCCATGCCGAAGATGCTGAACAGGAAGGTCACCTTCACGATGGCCGCCATGGCGGAGCCGTCCATGTGCATGGTAGCGCCCATGGGGATGACGATGTCGGAAACATCCTTCGAGATTCCCGTTTCCTCGGCCACATCCATATTGGTGGGGATGGTGGCCACGGAGGAGCAGGTGCCGAAGGAAACCGCCGCAGGGCGGAACAGATGCCGGAGCATGACCTTCGCGCCGCCTTTGCCGCCGCCGAAGCGGGCATACAGGGGGAAGGAGGCGAACATGTAGACGAAGCACATCACATAATATACCGCCAGCGTCCGGGAGTAATCGCTGATGAGCTGAGGCCCGTAAAAGGCCACCAGATAGGCAAAAAAGCCGAAAAAGCCGATCGGAGCGTAATAGGTGATGATCTTTACGGCCTTAAGCATGCATTCCGTCAGATTGG
>CAKUCE010000365.1 GCA_934643535.1 uncultured Clostridia bacterium
GAGTATCCTTTCCTTTGCGCATAGCTGCTTCCGCCGGGCGTTGGATATGAAGCAGGATCTGTGGTTCTCCGCCAAGGACACCATTTCCAAGACCTACGACCACCGCTTCAAGGATATTTTTGCCGAGGTGTATGAGGCGGATTATAAGCGCGCTTTTGAAGAAGCGGGCATTACCTATTTCTATACGCTGATTGACGATGCGGTGGCGCGGGTCATTCGTAGCGAAGGCGGCTTTATCTGGGCGCTGAAGAACTATGACGGCGACGTGATGAGCGATATGCTGGCTACCGCGTTTGGCAGTCTGGCCATGATGACCAGCGTGCTGGTGGCTCCCACCGGTCAGTATGAGTACGAAGCCGCTCACGGTACCGTGACCCGGCATTATTACCGTTACCTGAAGGGGGAGGATACCAGCACCAACCCGGTAGCGACCATCTTCGCTTGGACGGGCGCGCTTCGCAAGCGGGGCGAGCTGGACGGAACCGACGATCTGTGCGCCTTTGCCGACCGTCTGGAGAAGGCCACGCTGGATACCATCGAGGGCGGTCAGATGACCGGCGATCTGGCGAAACTGTTTGAGGGTGAGGCCCAGACCCTGACCAGCGCGCAGTTTATGGATGCGATCGCGGCGAGAATGTAAGAACAGCCAAAAAGAAGGCCCGCTCTGATGGTCTGAGCGGGCCTTTTGCATCGCTTTTATTCTTTGACCGTCAGCACACTGACGCCATCCGGAATGACCACCACACGGGCGTGGTTGCCTTTGAGCCGGTAGGCGATCTCCAGCGCTTCATCCGGGGTGGAGGCGGGGATCATGTTGGCCTTGCGGACCTCTTCATGATCCAGGAAAGTGGTGACCAGAATGACCGGATGCTTCCGCAGCACGCGGACACAGACCTGCGTACACCATTGCTCCGGGATGGTTTCCTGAGGCGGGATCTCGGACAGATAGCGGTCGATCTCATCCGGGGTTCCCCGTTGGATCAGTTCGCCGAAGTGGACGCCGCCCATGCCGTCGCAGCAGCTGCAGCACATGATGATCACGCCGTCCTCGCCCGCGCAGGCTTCCGCCGTGGCCATGGCCTTGGGACTCTGGTACAGGTTTTGATCCAGCGGATAGCCGCCGTTGCTGGTGACGACAATGTCTCCCGTGACCACGGGGCACTGAGACCACTGACGGATGAACGCCACTCCGGCCTCGTGGGCCTTTTCCAGATCGCCCGCCCAGGCCGCCACGATCTTTTTATCGCCGTCCAGTGCCACATTGAAGATAAACTGTACATTCACGGCCTTGGCGGCGCAGAGCATATCCGCGTGGATGGGATTATCCTTCAGCATGCCCGAATTGGCACGCGGATGGGAAACCGCCCTGTAGCTGTGATTCTCGTTGACCGTCCGCTGAGAACAGATGCCGGGCAGAATACTCTTTCGTCCGCCGGAAAAACCGGCGAAGAAATGCGGCTCCACAAAGCCCTCCGTCACCAGGAGGTCGCACTCGGCCGCCAGCTTGTTCACCTGAAACACCGCGCCGGAGGGCAAGGTGCAAAGCTCAACGAACTGATCCGGATCAAAGGCGTTGTTGATGACGATCTTTTCATGATCCACGATCTCGTCGCCGAACATGCGGCGCTGTTCCTCCTCCGTGGTAGGGCGATGCAGGCCGGTGGCGATGAGGATGGTAATGTCCGCTCCGGGATTGCCTGAGCGGATCTCTTTCAGCAGAAGGGGCAGGGTGATCCTGCTGGGCACGGCCCGGGTGTGATCGCTGGTAACGATGACGATCTTCCGCCTGCCCTGCGCCAGCTCCCGCAGACGGGGCGACCCAACAGGATGCTCCAGAGCGTCCAGCACGAGCTGTTCCTGACTTTTTTCGGCGTGAAAGCCGTGCATTTTGGCCGTCAGCACGGCCTTGAGATTCTCCTCCTCCACGTGAAGCTCCAGCGTGGAGGTATAGTAGGGGATGGGGATGGTTCTGCGCATGGTGGCCGCCTCCTGTGTGGGAAATTCCGTTGGGTGCGTCTCTTTCAACTAGTGGCATGATACCGCAGGAAAAAAGGGATTGTCAATAGCGGATGGGGGAAAGAAAAAAGCCGCGCCGCTGTTTGACAGGGACGCGCAGGTGTGGTATACTTAACGCGGCAAAGGGTTTTACTTACCTACCTTTGCAGGTTAGCGATCACGATCTGTATCATCGTGATCGTTTCTTTTTGTCGCTTTAGCGCAGAAGAAAACCACCAGCAGAGCTGGTGAGAGGGAAAAGCTTAAGATACAAGAAGAGCCTCCTTTGCTATAATGAGAGCAGGTCTAGCAACCGCAGCAAAAGCAAAGGAGGCGAGCCATTTATGGCAAATGAC
>CAKUCE010000366.1 GCA_934643535.1 uncultured Clostridia bacterium
CCGCCTGCCCCTACGTCACCCAGTACGACATGTGGCGAGAGCTTTGCTACTATGCGAAATTCTGCGGCGTAAGCAACGCCTTTGCGCTCTATTCCGCCACTCTGTTGAACGCCGAGCTTGCGGGAATCGGCGGCGAAACCGGCTCCATCGAGCGGGGCAAGCGTGCGGAGATGATCGTCGTGCGCAAAAACCCGCTTGAGGATTTGCGGGCGCTCCGCACGCCGGAAATGGTCATCATGGGCGAACGCCTTATCCGCGCGCCTCGGGTCAAAAAAATCCCCGAGGTCGAAACGGAACTGGATAAGTGGCTTTAAGAAAAAAGCCTCCTTCGGTGAAATGATATAATGATGGTAGACACAAAAAAGTGTCTGCCATCATTTTTTATGATAGAATTAAGAAAAGGAGATGAGCATAATGAGCAGACCGAAAGGCGGAACAAACGTAAACCATAGCAAAGAAGAAAAACTATCGTTAGTATTACGAAATTTGGACGGAGAATCAGCAAAATTACTTGAGAAAGAAACAGGTGTATATCATTCTCAAATTAATAAGTGGACAAAACAGTATTTAGAAGGCGGAGAAGCCGCACTTGTAAACAAACGTAATCCGGGAAATCCGTTGGCGAAGTATACGCTAAAGAAAGAGCTGACGCCAATGGAGCAGCTTGAATACAAGATTGCAAAGCTTGAGCGAGAACTGCTTAAAAAGGATGCGGAGGTAACACGATTAAAAAAATCAATAGAACGGGAAAGGGGCGATGCCAAAAGAAAGTAATTCACCAGATATATGCGTGTATAGAAAGAGAAAGTAACAAGCATTCGGTCAAAGAACTATGTGAGGTATATGAAGTGTCTCGCTCAGGCTACTACAAATGGTTAAAGAGAAAAGGCAAATTAAACCGTTACGAAATAGCACATAAGGAAATTGATAAGTATGTATTAGACGCACATAGCCATTATCCTGACCAAGGATATCGGATGATTGCAGATACATTGTTAAATGAATATGGTTGGTGCTTAACAGATTACTCTGTAATGAGATCCATGCAAAGATTAAACATTACCGGGTTCGTTAGAAAAGCAAAAAGCTCCGGCACCAATGGCGGTACGGAGCATTACAGATATCCAAACGTCTTAAACAGACAATTCAAGGCTGACAAACCCATGCAAAAGATAGTAACGGATGTTACATATATACAGAACAATGGTAAGTGGTACTATCTCGTCTGTTACATGGATTTGTTTAACAATGAGATAATCGATTATGAATTAAGCGACAAGTTTGATAACTATCTTGTTATTAAACCGGCAAAACGAATCCTTGAAAAAGCAAAAATGAGCACCGATACCCAAATCATTTTCCACAGCGACCAAGGTATTCAGTACTCATCGGCAGGTTATTGCAACCTGCTTAAATCATACAACGTTATTCAAAGTATGTCAAGAGCCGGAAATCCCAGAGATAACGCTGTAATCGAATCGTTCTTTGGCAGATTGAAAGATGTTATGTCATCACAGTTCCGGTACCGTAACTGTGATGACATACATAAAGTGATTGATGGAGCTATTTATTACTTCAATAATATTCGCCCCATTAGAAAACTTAACAAAAAGTCACCGGTTCAATATAGAATTGATCTGTCAGCTTCCTGACTTTTTTGTGTCTACAAAGTATTGACTATTTCATTCGGGAGGCTTTTTTTGATGAATAAATAATATGCGCACCGTGCAGCGGCGGCTTTGAAGAAAAGCAAAACAGCCCTCCCGAAAGGGAGGGCTGTTTTGCCGTCGTATAACCGTATCCGCATTATTTAATGCCGAGTTTTTCTGAGGGGTCGATGAATTTGCCGTCCTGCTTCATGGCAAAATGCAGGTGCGATGGGTCGGAAACCTCCGCAAGGTTGCCGTCGCCAAGTGCGCCGAGCACCTGCCCCGCGGCGACTTCGCCGTCGTCTCCGCACCGTCGTGGATGCTGAACCAGATCCGCCGGCAGGAGCCGGACACCGCCGGCAAGTGGGACGTCGCCACCATCCCCGGCGGCGCCGGCAACTGGGGCGGCAGCTTCCTCGCCATCCCGAAGCGGGCGAAGAACCCGCAGGCGGCGTGGAACTACATCAAGGAGATGCAGTCGCCGCAGCGCCAGCTGGAGCACTTCCTCGACGTCGGCACGCTGCCGACCACGCCGGGCGTCTACTCCGACCCGCAGCTCACCGGCAAGGCCGACGAGTTCTTCTCCGGCGCCCCGACCGGGCAGATCTACACCCAGGCCGTGCTCGGGCTCGAGCCGTTCCGGATGGGGCCCGACACCGCCACCATCGGCTCGGAGTTCCTCAACGCCCTCACC
>CAKUCE010000367.1 GCA_934643535.1 uncultured Clostridia bacterium
AACCTATGACCTCCACGATGTCAACGTGGCGCTCTAACCAACTGAGCTATAATCCCATTTTTGCTGCCGCTATCTATCACATATCAGCAACGAAAAAGATTATACCATGAAGCAAAAAGAAATGCAATAGGGAAATGAGAGGTTTTTCCGGCCAGGGGGCATATTTTTTGAAAAAACGCGGGAAAAAGCGAAAGTGGCTTTTTCCCGCGGAGGAAGAGTTCTTCTGAGTTGCTTGCGGCTCCTTACTTGTGATAGAGCTTGTGGCTTTGGTACTTCGCGTCGCAGGTGACGTTCACCTTCAGACGACGGAAGATGTTGCTGTCCACCTGAGGCAGAATGACGGTGGAGTGCGCCTCGCAGCCTGCCAGCAGAGGAAGCTGCTGCATGGCCAGCGCAGCGGTTTCGTTGGTGGCGGCGCAGATGGAGAGTGCTACCAGCACTTCGTCGCTGTGAAGACGGGGATTGTGGTTGCCCAGATAGTCGCATTTAAGGGAACGCAGCGGACTGATAACGGTGGGGGAGATCAAACGGATCTTCTTGTTGATGCCCGCCAACTTTTTCAGCGCGTTCAGAAGCACCGCAGCGGACGGCCCCAGCAGGCTGGAGGTTTTGCCGGTGACGATGGTTCCGTCCGGCAGTTCCAACGCCAGCGCAGGGGCTTCGGTCTCCTCGGCCCGCTGACGGGCGGCGGCGATCACCGGTCGCATTTCCGGATTCAGGCCTGCCTTCTGATAAATCATCTTCAGCTTGTCCACTTCGCTCTGCTCCGTGTGGCCTTCTACCAGCAGACAGCGGGCCGCAAAATAGCGGCGAATGATCTCCTGATGGGCCGCTGCCCGGCAGGCTTCGTCGTCGATGATGCAGTTGCCGGCCATGTTTACCCCCATATCCGTGGGGGATTTATAGGGAGAGGAGCCGTAAATACGCTCAAACACGGCCTTCAGCACAGGGAAAATTTCCACGTCCCGGTTGTAGTTGACCGTGGTCTCGCCATAGGCTTCCAGATGGAAGGGGTCGATCATGTTTACGTCGTCCAGATCGGCGGTGGCGGCCTCGTAGGCGATATTTACCGGATGATTCAGGGGAAGATTCCAGATAGGGAAAGTTTCAAATTTGGCATAGCCCGCCTGTACGCCCTGCTGATGCTCCTTGTACAGCTGGCTCAGGCAGACGGCCATTTTGCCGCTGCCGGGGCCGGGCGCGGTCACGACTACCAGCGGACGGGTGGTCTCCACATATTCATTGCGGCCGAAACCATTGTCGCTGACGATCTGCTCCACATCGTAGGGATAGCCCTCGATGGAAAAATGCCGGAAAACCCGGACTCCCAGATTTTCCAACCGCTGCTTGAACAGGACTGCGTTGTGCTGGTCGTTCCAACGGGTCATGACTACGCTGCCCACATACAGGCCGATGCCGCGGAATGCGTCGATCAGCCGCAGCACGTCTGCATCATAGGTGATCCCAAGGTCGCCCCGCACCTTGCTTTTTTCGATGTCGTCGGCGTTGATGGCAATGACCAGCTCGGCCTGATCCTTCAGATTCAGCAGCATCCGGACCTTGCTGTCTGGCAGAAATCCGGGAAGCACCCGGGAAGCATGGTAATCATCGAAGAGCTTGCCGCCGAATTCCATGTAGAGCTTGCCGCCGAAAGCGTCGATGCGCTGGCGGATGCGCTCGGACTGCATGGCCGTGTATTTGTCATTGTCAAACCCGATATGCATGTGTATCTTTCCCCTTTCCAGTGTACAATCCATCTTATCATGACATTTTTCGGAAAACAAGGGAAAGATTTGCCGAAACCGGAGGAAGTTTCCGTGCAAATTGGTTTCCGGCAGCGCAAACCTCGCCGCCATATGTTATAATGACGGACAGAAGGTTGGACGCCCGGGGGGGAGGAAGGACTATGCCCAGGTTCGAAAGCAAACACTATATTTTCCATTACCCGGAGGGAAGCTGCGCCGAGAAACATCTTTCGGAGCTTGCGGCGAAGCAGGAAGCCTGTTTTGCCTATATCTGCCAGGTGCTGCAGACGGAGCCTGACCGGAAACTGGAATATTTCCTTTGCGAAACGCCGGAAGAGGTGGGCGCGTATTATGGTGATAACGAGCCATGCGACGGCTTTGCTCGGGAACCCAATCAGATTTACGCTGTATACAACGAAAGCTGCCGCTGCGACGGCTTTCACGAGGATGCGCATCTGATCAGCTTTTTTCTTCACAAGCCCCCTCAGGCCGCCGTCCGGGAAGGGCTGGCCATGGCCTTTGACCGGCAATGGTGGGGAATCTCCAATTTTGAATGGGCGCTGTATTATCGGG
>CAKUCE010000368.1 GCA_934643535.1 uncultured Clostridia bacterium
TTATCTGTTTATACTATATTCTTTGTTTTACTGCTTCATATACTACTATTCCAGTAGATACAGATGCATTTAATGATGTAACTTTGCCTTTCATTGGTATTTTAACTAAGAAATCACAATTTTTCTTTACTTTTTCACTCATTCCTTGTCCTTCATTTCCAACTGCCACGGCAGTACACCGCCCGTGCCGTAGCCTTCGTCCGGCAGTTCCGTGCCGCAGTAGGCACAATGGGGCAGGCCGGCCCGGTTCCATTTGCCGCATTCAGGACATTTCATCGCTTGGCAGTTCCTCCATCTGTTCGTTCTGGAAAGGACTTCAGTCGTTCAGGCCGCTCTTTTCCCAGTAGTCCGCCTGCAGTTCCATGTAACGGTCCAGCAGCGTGGCGGCCAGCATGTCGTCGTCTTCGTCCTCCGGGTGATCGGAAAGGTAAGCGTCGTAAATAAATTCAAACGCTTCATCCTCATCATAATCCGCCTCGCCCGGCGCGTCAAGTGCGTTCAGCACGCCGCTGACCCGCATAAAGTGCAGGTCATACTGGACGAAATCCGCGATCATTGCCTTCAGCTTCTCTTCCGAAAGAGTACGAAAAGCCTTTTGATCCAGATGATTCCAGATCCATTCCCGGGCGTTGTCTGCCTGATAGGTGTTCATTCTTTTCCTCCTTATTCATGGACTGGGATGGTCTATTTCTTTTACAAGTATACCAAAAAGCCGCCCGACATGCGAGCGGCTTCTTTTGCGCTTTCATCACACGCGCTTGACTTCCTTGATCTTGGCAGCCTTGCCCTGCAGGTTGCGCAGATAGTACAGCTTAGCGCGGCGAACCTTACCGTGACGGATCACTTCGATGTGGTCCAGACGGGGAGAATGCAGCGGGAACGTGCGTTCTACGCCAATGCCGTAGGACACGCGGCGAACCGTAAAGGTTTCACGGATGCTGCCGTTGCGGCGGGCGATCACAGTGCCTTCAAAAGCCTGAAGACGCTCGCGGGTTCCTTCCACCACCTTCACGAAAACGCGAACGGTGTCACCGATGCCGAATTCAGGCAGATCGGTGCGGAGCTGAGCCTTTTCGATGGAACGAATGATTTCACTCATTTCATGGGCCTCCTTCCTTCGTAGACGTTCGTGCTCATTCTGGATGGGTAGCGGAACGTCCGTATGTCACAACGAGTATTATAGCATGATATTTGCCTGAAAAGCAAGCCGTTTTCCGCTTTTTTTCAAAAAACTGTAAAAAAGCAGCCCAAAGAAGGGACGTTTTCTTGCATGCATTCCCGGAATGACCTATAATGAAAAGCGTTTCCCGATTTTATTGAGTACCGAAGGAGTCCGCGTCATGAATGAATCCGTTTCCGTCCGAGAACTGGCCCAAAAAGCGCGTTCCGCCGCCGCGCCTCTGAGCGCCGCGCTGCTTTCTGCGCGTAATCAGGCGCTTTTATCCATTGCAAAGGAGATAGCCGCACATATTCCCGAACTTCTGAAGGTCAATCAGGAGGATGTGACGCAGGCGCGGGAGGAAAAGCTGGCCGCGCCGCTGCTGAGCCGCCTTCAACTGACCGAATCCAAGTGCCGCCGAATGATCGAAGAGCTGGAAGCGCTGGCGTCGCTGCCGGATCCTTTGGGAACGGTTTCCAGCGCGCTGGAATTATCAGAAGGGCTGGAGCTTTACCGGGTCAGCTGTCCGATCGGCGTGATCGGCGTGATTTTCGAAAGCCGTCCTGACGCGCTGGTTCAGATCTCGGCGCTTTGCCTGAAAAGCGGCAACGCCGTGCTGCTGAAGGGCGGCCGCGAAGCGATGCGCACCAACGAGCTGCTGACTTCGATGATCCTTCGCGCATCCCAAAGCTGCGGCCTGCCGGAGGGCTGGTGCAGCCTTCTGCATACCCGGGAGGATGTGCAGGAAATGCTGAAGCTGCATGAGTATATCGACCTGATCATTCCCCGGGGAAGCAATGCGTTTGTCCGTTATATCATGCAAAACAGCCAGATCCCGGTGCTTGGACACGCTGAGGGGCTTTGCCACGTCTACGTGGACGATCCCTGCGACCTGGAAACGGCGGTGCGCGTGACGGTGGACAGCAAAACCCAGAACCTGTCCGTCTGCAACGCGGCGGAAACGCTGCTGGTGCATGCCGGGATCGCCGGGACCTTCCTGCCGGAAGTGGGACGCGCCTTGCTTGAAAAGGGCGTGGAGCTTCGAGGCGACGAAAAAACCCAGTCTCTTCTGGGCTGCAAAGCAGCCGGTCAAAAGGACTGGGAAACGGAATACCTGGATGCGATTTTATCCATTCGTGTGGTGGACAGTCTGGAAG
>CAKUCE010000369.1 GCA_934643535.1 uncultured Clostridia bacterium
TGTGACGGTGGTATTCAAAGACGGCACCGAAATGAAAGCAGAATAAGGTATGAAGCAGATACGACACTCAGGATTTTGCTCATGGTCGGTAAGGAAGCAAGAACAAAATTAAAGACAGACCACCCCACGATTCCAAAAATCTATCAAGACATAGAAAGAGCCGGAAGCAGATTTCTGCTTCCGGCTCGTGCTTCATTTGTGCTATGCCGCCTGCTCTACAAGCACATCTTCCATTGAAACTTCTAAAAAACGACTCAATGCGTAAAGATTATCAACCGAAGGTAAATTGCTTCCACATAACCAACGATAAACAGCCTGCGGCGAGGCAAGCCCCATTGCATTCTGCACGTCTTGAACCGATAGTTCCCGTGCGTCCATCAGCACCTTGATATGCGCGCCAGTTGCACGCATATCAATAACAGGATATTTGAAGCTCATGCGGCAAAGTGCATCTTCTGGTGGGTTTTGGTAACCAACATGCTCTTGCGCGGCTCCGGCGGCGTGACCATTGCAATGTGCAGCGCCTCCTTGCTTCCAACAAGGATGACCTGCTTCTTCGCTCTCGAAATGGCTGTGTAGAAAAGATTGCGCCGAAGCATTTTAGGGCAATCCGTACTTGCGGGCATAATGACCGTATCATACTGGCTGCCTTGGCTTTTGTGCACAGTCAATGCGTAGGCCAGCGCGAGTGTGCTTCCAATCTTTGCGCTGTAAAACTTAGGTTTGCGGTTCGCAGAAAGCGGTACATGAATGAATGCAGCGCCGCCCTCCATCGGCTCAACATGCGCCGCGCCAATGTCGCCGTTAAAGCATCGCTCTTCACGATTGTTCTTGAGAATCATGGTGCGGTCGTTTTCGCGGATGGTAATGCCATTATGCGTAACTTCCGATTTTCCTTCAGCAGGCGGATTCACCGCCTGCTGGAGCGCTTCATTCAGCCGTTTGACATCATCTCTGGTCGGGGCAATGACCTGCACATTTTCTCCGGCCAGATGCCGCTTCGCGGCTTCCTCCTGAATGACCGTAAAAATGTCCCCTTCGTTGGTCGGAATCAGTGTGAAGGAGTCATCGAACTTCAGTTCTTCGGAATCAAAGAGCTTCGGATAGTTCACGACATTGTAAAACAGCGCGGATTCATTGTCAGACTGCCGATACTGCTGTTCCAAACGCGTGACAGGACAACCCAGCTCCAGCAGCTCCGGAATCAGGTTTCCCGTACCAACTGAACCCAGCTGATTCGGGTCGCCTACCAGCACGAGGCTGCAATTCGCGGGCAGTTTGCTGAGAAGACCTGCAAACAGCTCCAGCGACAGCATACTGGCCTCATCAACGACCACCATACGAATGGTAGACCACTTTACCGGGTCAAGGAAATCCTCGTCCGGAATCTTACCGAGAGCGCTATGAACGGTCCTCGCCGGAAGCCCGGTACGCTCCGTAAGGTTGCGGGCAGCCTTGCCAGTCGGCGCTGCCAGAACAAGCTTTCCATCTACAAAATACTCGAGGCAAAGAGCCTGAATCAGCGTCGTCTTTCCAGACCCAGCACCGCCGAGAATCATGCTCAGATGGTGGCTGCGCGCCATCTGAATGGCCTCCTTCTGCAATTCGTTGAGCCGCACACCGGCGCTGACATCCATATCCACCATTGGATGGGTGGGTACAACATTGTGGGGCAAGATGGAGGCCAGCTCGGACGCTACAAAATCCTCATAGCGCTGCACCTTGTACAGATACAAACGCGACCCCTCAAACACCAAATCGCCGTTTTCCAGAAGAAAGTCGAAATCCGATTTCAGCTTACTCAGAGATACATTCTTGTATTTCCGCTGGCAGATGCGGAAAGCATCGGCCTCGCTTGCAAAAAAGGCGTCGCCGTTTCTCAGATATTTCTCCAACGCAGTCAAAATATACGCTCCGCGCGCCTTGTGTTCGTAATTAAAATACCGTCTCATAGTCACACCTCCCTCAAGCCGCCGGGCACAGGAGGCTCACGAGTCCAAGCTGGACTGCCAAACCGTACTCAACTGCCTTGATAGTAAAGGGGTTCGTAATCTGGCCGAGCTTTTTGAGCATTCTGCGCTTGTCGAGCGTGTGAATCTGTTCGCAAAGGGCAATACTGCTGCGAGAAAGTCCGGCGTTGGAAATGAAAACGTGCGTCGGCAGCTGCCCTTTCTTGCGATTACTGGTCAAAGGAATCACCGTAACAGCCGGGCTGTTTTCGTTCGCCGTGTCGTTGCTAATAACGATAGCAGGACGGACTCCATACTGCACGTGTGTGTCGTCGCTGGGCTTAGGCAGGTCTACCA
>CAKUCE010000370.1 GCA_934643535.1 uncultured Clostridia bacterium
TCCTGCAGGGCGGTCGTCCTGAAAGGCCGTCTCCGTGGTGGTGCTGGAATAGACCACGTATTGCAGCGGCGGATTCTGGTTTTCGGACGTGGCGCGCCAGATGCCGGCGATAACGGGGATGCCGATGTTTTTGAGCGCTTCCTGTACCTGTCTCATCCGCTCACTCCCTTCGCAATGGACGCTTTCAGGCCAAGATACGTTTTCTTGAACGAATACTCGCCCAGCGTGGAGATGATCCACTTCTCATCCTGAAATTTCACCCACATGCCGGGCTTCACGTCCCTGCGATAACGAATGGTGAAGTTGATGACCTGCTCGGTATTCATTACGTCCGCAGCCCGATAATGCTGATTGCCCGCGTCCACGGCGGAAGCCCATACGCGGCAGAGCACCACGTCCTTTGGTTCAGGATAGCCGTTTTCATTGATCACATTTTCGGTATAACCGATCTCCACCAGATGGCACAGATCCCCGGGATGGGGCGTGCCTTCGAAGTTTTTATAGCCGCGCATGAGCCGTCACCTTCTTTGTTGAAGCACAACATATTCACACGTTCCGCAGATTTATCCACAATATGATGTGCTTTGTTTCTTGTCTCAAAACATCTTCTCAGGATCGCGATAGGGATACAGCAGGCTGTCAAACGCCATCCGCATGGCCTTATAGGTGGTCATGTCGGGAATATCCCGGTTCTCATAGTAGAAACCCACCATGAGCAGAACCGCCAGCCGCACGGGTTCGGGCGCGGGATCGGAAAACTGCGTCCGGCAGTAATCCTCCGCCGCAACCTGCGCCTGCGCGATCAGGCTGGTCAGGTAGTCGTCCTCTTCATCACATTGAATGCGGAGATGCGTTTTTACCTCATCCACGGTAACGATCATTGACGCCGCCTCACTTGCTGTTGACCATCAGACCTGCAGTACGAATGGCCGCCAGCAGGGTATTGAAGTCGTCCTTCAGCGCAGCAATGGTGGTCGCTTCGCTGTCAGGCACATATGCGATCTGGTCAAAGGGCACCGAAGGCGTAAACAGATCGTCGCCGCCCTCGATGATCGCGCCGGGCAGGAAGGTGAGCTTCCCGCCAATGACCAGCTCGTTGCCGCCTTGAGCAAAATAGTTGTGGGTATTCCGGGTGAGGTCCGGAACTGGTTCAGCTTTCATCATGATGCAGCACCTCTCTTTCTTACGCGGCCTTCATCTGCAGGCACTTCACGGATTCGCGCAGCAGCAGACGACCGTCCACGCGCTGGGTGATCTTGAAGCCGACCTGATCCTGCGCGGCGTACAGCTCGTCCAGGCGCTGCAAAGAACGACCCTCGCGATCCGCCAGCCAGTAATAGCTGAGATCGCCGTACAGGATGGCCTTATTACCTGCAGCGGGCAGCGGCATGTAGTTGGAGATCATGACCTTCTGATTGAGCAGGGTGTCCGGCTGACCCGCCAGCAGGCCCAGCTGCCAGATGAAATTGCCCTGACCGTCCTTCAGTTTGCGCAGCAGCTTCAGCGTAGCGTCGTTCATGATCCACAGCCCCTTGCGGCGATAGCCGGACTTCACGGAATGCTGCAGGTCGATGAGCTCGTCCGCGGTAATGGCCACGGCGGACGCGGCGGTAACGCCCAGCTCCGCGCCCAGGCTGTCATGCAGCAGTCCCGTGGGCTTGTGGGTACCGCTGCCTGTCAGAATCGCCTCTTCCTCGGCCGCGCCCACACGGCGGGCAAACTCGCCGGCGATATAGGCGGCCAGATCGAAGGCACTGTCGTGCAGCAGTTCTTCCGATACACGGATCATGCAGCCCACCTTGTGAGCACCCAAGGTCACCTGACCGAAGGTATCGTCGCTTTCAGGGATAGTTGCTTCTTCTTCAATCCAGGAGGCGGAGCCGCGGGCGGTCACCAGCGGAATCTTGCGATCGCCGGAGGAAGTGGTGATTTTATGCACCAGTCCGCGCATAATGTTTTCATCCTCCAGCCCCTGAATCAGCTGATGTTCAAACTCGTCGGGGACGGTATAGCCGCCCTCGCTCAGCGTACCCACCTGCAGGGCGTTGCGCACCTCGGGACTGCGCCGGTCGATATCGCGCATGTGCTTCCAGAAGGCGTTGCGGTATTCCGCCGACGCAATGCCGCGCAGGGTCTCCTGCGTGCGCATGGGGCGGGAGGCGAGGTTCGGACTGACGCGCTCGTTCATCTCGCGATCCATCTGCTCCGCACGCTCCATGCACTCGATGGTGTGCCCGAGGTCGACCACTTCCTGCTCCATGTGCTCGTACTGCTGGGAATCCTCGGCGCTCATCACACC
>CAKUCE010000371.1 GCA_934643535.1 uncultured Clostridia bacterium
GTGAAGCTCACGGCGATCTTCGCAAACTCCGCGCGGGAGATCGGTGCATCCGGCCGGAACGTGCCGTCCGCGTAACCACCGATCACGCCCATGTTCGAAAGCGTGGAGACCGCGTTGTTGTACCACTTGTCGGCCGAAACATCCGAGAAATCATTCTTCGAAGACCAGTACTTCGCGCGCGTATCGTCGTCCAGCAGCCGGAAGAAGATCGTCGCGACCTCCGCCCGGGTGATCTTGCCATTCGGACGCACCGTGCCGTCGGAATAGCCGATCAGATAAGAATAATGATCATTGGTGTTGAGCCAAAAACCAGGAATGAGATAATCACTCGTCGGCTGCTCCGGGACATATTTTTCCTTGGTATAGAGATGGATGACCCCATGCGTCCACGGATTATCAACTTTCTTCGTATCCTGTGTCTCATAGGGCTCCTTGTTCTCAAAAGTTGTCGTGCTCCCCTTCGGATACATATCATCGCTGCCTGTGCTGCCTATGATCTGCGTGACCGGCGTTGTGCAGGCTTCCTCTGCATACCATGTGCCCTCCAGCGGGGTGTTAACCTGAACGTATTTCTGGATATCAGTGTTGGTATAGTGGAACACGACCGGGTAAACAATGGCGCATTTTGTCGCGGTGTTTGTGCCAGAGAATTCTAAGGTTGCTTTTTTACCGAGGTAGAGGTACCGGTTGTCAACGATACAATAGTCGTTGTAGAGAGCGCCGAGCCAAAGATCCGAGTTATGGTTGGTAAATAAGTACGGATCGCTCTGGAAAGTAAGACCATCAGAGTAGAGCAAGACGCCGCTGGCCGAGCAGTTTTTGACCCTCACATTTGCAAAACCCATGCTGAACAAAACTGCAGATGTGGAATGATAGCCACCTACAAACGTATTCAGCACATGGCAATTCTCAAACAGATGTCCCTCCTCTGTAGAACTGGCATAGCCAAGAATTGCAGCACTATTATGTCCGCCGGTCACAACGCTGTTCTTCACAGTAATATTTTTAAACGTGCAGGTCGCATTGTCGCATGGTGTTGTCCATTCCCCTTTTTTGTTATTTTTATCAAAATAAAAATTATAAAAACAATCCATTGGGCCATGTCCGACAACGACAGCCGCCCAACTGTATTGTGAATCGCCGCCCAGGTCCTGCACATGTGCATTCTCAAATGTAATATTCTCGATCGTCAAACGAGTCCCATATGCGATATGACCGATAAAGCCAAGATAGGTGTTGCCATCTTTTCCATTCCCCTGCTCCTCAATCCGCATATTTGAAATGGTGTGATTGTTTCCGTCGATCGTGATCTTTCCACCAAGCCCAATGATGGAAGTCCACGCAGCATCGGACAGATCTATATTATTTTTAATAGATACTGTAAAGCCATTATAGCGAGTGCATCCATCGTTCGAGTCAGCCCCTTCTCCATGCGTAATGGACTTCGCCCACTCGCGCAGACCTTTGGCGGTATAGATCATGACCGTCTTCTCATCATCGTTGACCGTCCAGTCTTTATTCTCGCCTGCTATCGCCGTCACAGGCAGAAGACAGATCAGCATCACCAGCACCAATACACTGGCCAAAATCCGTTTTTTCATCCTGTATTCTCCTTTGCATCTTTTTTCGCCGCAGCAGGACCATCAAACACTCTTTCTTCTGCAGTTTCTGCAGAAGAAAAAAAGCGGGATCCCGCTTTTGGCATTTCTGGGAACAACGCTATAAATATACTACACATCTCCTTTGGTTGCAAGGATTGGATGGGATTTTTGTGGGATTTTTATAAAAAGATTTATGGGGTGCGCAAAAAAGCCTCCCCTTTCAGGGGAGGTGGCTCGGCGGAACGCCGAGACGGAGAGGTTGCAGCAGATTTGCGACGACCTCTCAGTCAGCCTGCGGCTGACAGCTCCCCTGGAAGGGGAGCCAAGGGGGTGCGCGCACCCCGTAGCCTTCCCCTATGAGGGGAAGGTGGCACGGCAAAGCCGTGACGGATGAGGTGGGGGCAGTTGCATTTCCGCGACGCTGTCCACCTCATCAGTCGCCTCCGGCGACAGCTTCCCCTCATAGGGGAAGCCATGGGTCCGCTGCGGCGGGGAAACAACCTCTCAGTCTCGGCTGCGCCGGGCCAGCACCCCTGAGAGGGGAGCCTTGGGTTTCGCTTGACTTTTCCGCCGGAGATGACTATGATGTTGGGTAATCCCAGTGAAATTCTGGGGAATGAAGGGGTGGTCTGTATGATCCGGGAGGAGCGGCTTTTGGGGGCGTTCCGGGAGCTGGTTTCGATCGA
>CAKUCE010000372.1 GCA_934643535.1 uncultured Clostridia bacterium
CTCCATGACCGCCTGACCGCCAATATCAACGCGTTTCTGTACGCTCTCATTCGTTTTGTTCATAGGTATTCGTTCCTTTCTGCCGAAGAAGAAAACACTTTCACCGGCTTTGAACATTTCGACGCAGTCCGCTGGCATTCCTGCCGTTTTTTCCTTTTCATGGGGTCTCTGTCAAAAATTCATGGTTCTGACAAAATTCAAAAAGAGCGTCGTATAACGACGCTCTTTTGAATGGCTTATTCCATGTTGAAACGCTTCTTGAAGCGATCCACACGTCCGCCGCTGTCCACCAGCTTCTGCTTGCCGGTAAAGAAGGGATGGCACTTGGAGCAAATTTCAACCTTCAGTTCAGGCTTGGTGGAACCGGTTTCGAACGTCTCGCCGCACACGCAACGGACGATAGACTTGCCATACTTGGGATGGATCTTTTCCTTCATGATTTTCACCTCTTTTGCGCATGCAGTGATGCGCTTAAATGCGCGAGATAGATTATAGCATAGCGTTCCACGGATTGCAAGCGTTTTTCCAGCCGATTTGAAAAATTTCCCGTGGAGCCGCTTTGGCCACTTCGTTCAGGCCGTAGGTATAGCGGACGATCAGCCACGGCTTGCTGTTGTACATGCCGTATACGTCGCCGTAGAGACGGTAGCTCTGCCCCTCTTCCCAGGTGGTTTTGGAGGAATTTTCCACGTAAAGGATCAGCGGATTGTCCTCCGTGCCTACGTTCATGTAGGCACGCTGGGGCTTGGTGGTTTCGATGGAGGTAATAACGCCCTTGCACTCGTAGATCTGGGAATTTGCCTTGCGGAGATCCAGATTGTTGATGAGGTCGTTGTAGTCTCTGGTGGCGCTCCATGCCCGCTTAGAGTAATCGACGATATTAGGCACATAATTGACGATGTGCTCCACCCGGGTCGTGGCTTTGCCGGGATAATCGGCGGTGATGATGATGGTGTTTTCGCCGATTTTGTCGAACTTCGCCTGAAAGGAGAAGGAGCCGTCTGTCGCCATGTTGGTAATGTCCAGATCGTAATACGGCGACAGAACCTTGACCACGGCTCCGGGCAAGGTCGTTGCACGTACCAGCATGGTGGCCGTATTGGCGGATGTGGCGATGTCGGAAGCAAGATCCAGCGGGATTTCCTGCTTTTCCCGATAAAGGGTTACGGTCATGGAATTCTCCCGGCAATATTGGCTGCGTACCACGATCTGGAACACATTTTCGCCGATGGGCTGCACGGTGGCGTTGTAGCTGACCCTGCCGCCTTCGGTATTGACCAGGTCGCTGTAATCTTCGCCGTTGATGGTCACGGTGCTGCCCTCCCGCACGTTGAACACGATATTGCTCAGCGCCGTGCTGACCACCTTGTAAGGGCTGTCCGGCGTAAGAAGCTCAATGGGGGAAAGCGGAATGTCGATGTCATAGTGGATCTGCTCCAGGGCGGTCTGCTTGCCGGAATCAGACACGATATACGGGCTGACCGTAACGCTCATGGTTTCCTGCAGATAGTCCTCATAATCGTCGTACCAGATGTGATCCGGAATATCAAAGGTAGCGATACCGCCGGTGACGATAGCGGAAGTGCGCAGCTCCTTCAGCGTGATACGCTGTCCGTCCGTACCGGGAATGGTAATGGTATGGGCCGCCAGATCGTCGCGGATGGTGGGCGTTACGGTGGCCGTCAGCTTTTGGGCGGACTGCCGGTTGGTCAGCATCGGCAGAAGTACCGTCACGCCGACGAACAGGACGGCCGCGATGCACACGATGATGCAGAATGTCCGCAGAAAACGCCGGACACTGAAACGGGCAGGCGGACGGTGATTGTACGGGTTGCTGCGCATCCGCAGGGAATTTTCATATTCATCCTGCCGGGCGTAGGCGGGAATATATTCGCTGGTATCGTGATAACCGTCGTACAGCTGTTCGTCATCGTCAGGACGCTGAATGTTCACCAGACGGCGCGTGTTGCCATAGCCATATACATCGTCTTCCTCGTCATGCGCCTCCTGATTTTCATAGCTGGCCCGGTATTTGGCGGAATAAACCTGCCGCGCGTCCGGCCGGACCTCGCCGCCGTCTTCCACCATGGCCGGGTCTACCGGGCGGAGAGTGGTATCCGGGTTATCGTCGTATGCAGAAAAAAAGGTGGAGCGGTTGCTGGTGGTACGCACAGAACGACCGGAAGGCGCCAGTCCTCGTGCTGCGGTTTCCCGGCGCAGGCGGCGCTGCTCCTCTTCGCCCGCCAGCTTCCGTTCCTTCAGGCTGACCATT
>CAKUCE010000373.1 GCA_934643535.1 uncultured Clostridia bacterium
GTACACTGGCATTTTGACGGCGTGCCGCTGGTGCCCGACACCGCGTGGGACTGCCACGGCGTGTACACGGGCTCCACCGTGGTGGAGGACGACCGGCTGGCAGTGATCTACACCGGCAACGTGAAGGTAGACGGCCAGCACGATTTTATCCACACAGGCCGGGAGGCGAATGTAATCCGCATTGACCGCTACCCGGACGGCACCTGGTCTCCCAAGCGTCTGCTGCTGTCCTGGCAGGACTATCCCTCCTTCTGCACCCGCCATGTCCGCGACCCCAAGGTGTGGCGGCAGGGCCATGAATGGTTCATGGTCACCGGCACGCGGCGGCAGGACGATCAGGGCATGGTGCTGCTGTGGCGCTCCGACGACGGCGAACAGTGGCATTTCAAGTCCGTCATCACCTCGGAGAAGGCCTTCGGCTACATGTGGGAGTGCCCGGATCTGTTCCGGCTGGACGGCCACTGGTTCCTGTCCTTCTCGCCCCAGGGCGTGCCCCGGGAGCAGAACCGCCGGCAGAACATCTACCTGTCCGGCTATATCCCCATGAAGGGCACGGACGACCCCCGCACGGCCGTGTTGGACGGTGACTTTGTGGATTGGGATTACGGCTTTGACTTCTATGCGCCCCAGACCTTCCAGACCCGGGACGACCGCCGCATTCTGTTCGGCTGGGCCGGTATGGCCGATGCGGACGCAGAGTACACCGTGCCTACCAAAGCCGCCGGCTGGCAGCACCTGCTGACCGTGCCCCGGGAGGTCACGCGGAAGCAGGGACGGCTGTGCCAGAATCCTGTTCGGGAGCTGGACGCAATGCGCCTGAAGCAGCTTCCCTGCACCGCCGGGGAACAGGCCGTCGTACCCGATACGGTGTTCGATCTGGAGATCAGCGGCATGAACGGCCCCTTTGAGCTGCGGCTGAATGAAAGCTGCGTTCTCAGCTTTGACGGCAAGCTGGTCAGCCTCCGTTTTGAGGATGAGCTGGGTTCGGGCCGGCAGTGCCGCCGGGCGGAGGCCACCGACGTGCGCAGCGTGCGCGTGCTGGCGGATACCTCCATTCTGGAAATTTATGTCAATGACGGCGAAATCGTCTTTACCTCCCGCTGGTTCCCGAAGGAAGGGCAGCGCACGGTGCTGCTGAAGGGGCAGGGAGACTGCCGCCTGTGGCAGCTGCAAAAGGAGAGCTTCATTCAGCTCTGAGGCTTTTCAGCCGTTTCATAAAAACCCCGCCTTTTTCCTCAAACAGGAAAGGCGGGGTTGCTTTTCTATTTTCCCAGAATGTAGGCACGAACCAGCAGGGCCCCGAACATTCCAACCACCCAGACGACCGCCGCCGCCCACTTGGCGGCGGTGCAGCGGGAGGCCGCTTTGGCCGCGCCCGTCCGGCGGTGAGAGGGATAGGCGGCGCAGACGCGCAGAAGCAGCGCGTTTTCCAGAAGATCCAGCAGGGAACGCAGAGCCGCCAGCCCATACATGGCCCAGCGCAGCCAGCGGACGGCCGCCAGATTGTGGCTGACCACCGCCAGCACCAGCGCAAGAAACAAAGCAAACGCACTGTCCAGCCGCCAAAGACGGCAGAGCAGCTTTTGTCCCTCCGCTCCGAGCTTATCCAAACAGTCAAAAAGCTCCTCCGGGGTATAGCGGCGGCGCATGTCCGGCAGCTCAAACTGGCTGTCGAGGGCCTTCAGCGCAGGATAGCCCCGCTTGCGATCTCCATAAAACCCGTAAAGACAGGCGGCGGAACCCACTGCGCCCACGATGGTCAAAATCAGCCAAGCCGTGCTGCTCATGCCTGTTCCCCCTGCCGCAGCGTCAGCCGGGTGCAGGGCACGCGGCCTGTCAGCAAATCGTCCAGATGGCACTTCGCATGGCCGATCATGACGTTGGTGCCGTGCTCCACGGCCCGCAGGGCGAAAGCCAGCTTGGCCTTCGCGCCGTTGGCCCCCGCGCGGCTGGCGCCCTCGCAGTGCCCCATCAGCTCAGCCACCTTCTGCCGCATTTCTTCAATGCTGTCCGCTTCGACCCGCTCCACCAGCGTGGAAGGATCGTCTTTATTGAGATAAATGCCGTTGGTGCCGGTAAGCAGCACCAGGTTCTTCGCCTGAACCAGCCGGGCCACCACGGCGGCGGTTTCGTCGTTATCCACGCATTCCACCACTTCCATCCCTTCGGCCCGGCGGCTGGCCAGCTCCAGCTTGCTGACTTCCTCGTCGTTTACCGGGTCGTTGTAGTTGATGATGGGAATGGCGTTCTGCTCCGCCGCCCGG
>CAKUCE010000374.1 GCA_934643535.1 uncultured Clostridia bacterium
ATCCAGTCCATCCCCGCAGGACAGTACGAAGCCGCCAAAGTGCTGGGCTATACCAAAGCTCAGACGTTTTTCTACGTCATCCTGCCGCAGGTGGTCAAGCGCGTGCTGCTGCCCATGACCAATGAAATCATCACGCTGATCAAAGATACCGCCCTTGCCTCTACGGTGGCCGTGGTGGAGCTGATGACCATCGCCAAAAAACAGGTCAGTTCGTCCAGCTCCATCGAGCCATATCTGCTGGCCATCGTGTTCTATCTGGTGCTGAACGGCGTGGCCGAACAGTTGTGCAAGCTGGCTGAAAAGAAACTGAGCTACTATCGCTGAAAGGAGCGTGACCGGCCGATGATGCTGGAAGCAAAAGATATTTACAAGGGCTTTGACGACCTGGGCGTGCTGCGGGGGATCTCCCTGTCCATCGCGCAGGGCGAGGTCATGGCGCTGATCGGCCCCAGCGGCTCCGGCAAAAGCACCCTGCTTCGGTGCCTGAACCAGCTGGAAACCATCGACTCCGGCGAGATCACGCTGGATGGCGAAACCATGTGCTCCATGAAGGACGGCGTATTGACTTATGCCCCGGAAAAAAAGCTGCGGGAGCTGACGCTCCGCATGGGCATGGTGTTCCAGTCCTTCAACCTTTTCCCCCACCGCACGGTTCTGCAAAACCTGATTGACGCGCCGATCAGGGTCAAAAAAATGCCCCGGGAACAGGCCACGGAGCAGGCGCATTATTTTCTGAAGAAGGTCGGGCTGGAAAGCAAGGCGGGCCAATATCCCTACCAGCTTTCCGGCGGTCAGTCCCAGCGGGTAGCCATCGCCCGGGCGCTGTGCATGCACCCGGAGATCCTCTGCTTTGACGAACCCACCTCTGCGCTGGACCCCGAGCTGACGCAGGAGGTTCTGGCCGTCATGCGGGATCTGGCGCAGGAAAAAATGACCATGATGGTCGTCACTCATGAAATGAGCTTTGCCCGTGACGTGGCCGACCGGGTAGTTTTTATGGAGGGCGGGCATATCGTGGAGGAAGGCTCGCCCCAGCAGGTGTTCCACTCCGAAAATCCCCGCACCCGGCAGTTTATCGGTCTGGTATCCGGCTGAACGGTTGGCCGCTCATTCTTTTTCATTCAACTCCCTCAGCAGGGTCAGATACCCGCTGAGGTTTTTCATTTCTCTGCGCAGCTGCCCCGCGCCGGGCAGCACGCTTTCCACACAGGCATGAAACGCAGGGCTGTGGTCGGGATGCACACGATGCGCCAGCTCATGCACCACCACATAATCGATATACTGCGCCGGAAAGTGCATCAGCGCCACATTCAGCCGCATCCGTCCGTCGGAAGTCATGCTTCCGTACCTGGCCTTTGCATAGCCAAAACTCAGCGCAGCCGGGTACACGCTCATCCTCCGCGACCATTTTTCCACGTAGGGCGGAAGCACCCGCCTGGCCTGCTCCGTCAGCCAGCTCAATACCTGCTGAGCCGGACGGCCCGTTCGCGGCAGTACCAGAACGCCATCCTGTATCTCCGCCCGTCGAACGGAACCATAGCTCACCCGAAGTCTGCCGCCCAGATAGGGAATACAGCCGCCCTCTTCCAGCGAAAAACCGCTCATCCGGCTTTCTGCCGCCGAAAGCTCCCGCCGTTTCCGGGCGATCCAGTCCTGTTTTTCCAGAATAAAGGCTTCGATGGTGCGCAGAGGCATTCGCAGGGGCGCATGAGCAATCAAACGGCCCTGCCGGTCAAGGGTCAGGGCCAGAGTGCGGCGGTTGGAGCGCCGCAATTCATAGTCTTTTTCAATCATAATTGATTCCCGGATAATAGCAGGCCGTGCGCACAAAGGTGGCGCTGCAGCTGCGGGCCAGCAGACGCTGCATCTCATTGCGGCGGATCACGTCGCATTCCACATGATTCACGCCGCGCTCACTGAGCGTTTTCATGCCCGCGGCGATCAGGCACTTGGCCATGCCCAGCCGGCGATAGTTGGGCGACACGTACAGGCCGATCAGCTTGGCTGCCTGTCCCTCGCCGGTGAAGGCGATCTCCCCCACCACATCCTGTCCCCGGCACAGGTACAGGGCAAAGAAGTGCGGCAGCGACATATACCGCTGAAGCAGCGCGGGCTGCCAGGCGTCCAGCCGGTAGGCGTTCATCCGCATCAGAAACGCCTGAATCTCCTGCGGCGTATTCAGCGGCACAAAGCCCATGTCATAGCCCATGGGCGCGGAAGGCCGCGCGTTGGGCACGCCCAGACTGATAACGTCCAGCG
>CAKUCE010000375.1 GCA_934643535.1 uncultured Clostridia bacterium
AACTCCCCATCAATCACTTCCGAGGTGTCCCTTAACCATACAAGCAGATTACAAATATCATCCTTGTAGAATTGTTCGTAAACTTTCCCTCTATTTTTACCTGTTTTGGGCACATATTCAATAGAAAGGTATTGGCAGTCAATTCCCATTTCTTTTTTGTAGTCAATTATACGAGTTCGGATTGAAGATTGTGCATTTGTAGTCCTAAAAACGCTAATTCCATATTTCTTATATGCCGCTTTTGTTGTTATTCCATCTCGTTTGGCAATTTGATTAATAGACATCGTAACAACTTTTTTTCTTAGAAATACCTTTATTTCGTTCCCGTCCCCATCTACAGTAGAACCAAAATACTCCTTTTCGCCAGGATCCACTAGAACAGTTGTGTATTTCCAGCTTTTCTCCTCATCAAGATATTGCTGTATCAGATCGGACATTTCAGTATATAAGTATGGGCCGCTGAACAGGGGCATTAATTCGTATTTTTTAGCATAAATAAGAATATACTCGCAATTTTTCTTGAGCTTTTTATCTTCTCCGCCGCCGGAGGCACCTGCAACATTTTTCATGTTGACAGAAACCATATTAATAAAATTCGAACGGCCAAATACTTCATCACAAAGAACCTTCAAATAAGCTTGTTCTTCATCACTGATTTGAATGAAGATAACACCCTCATCACACAGCAAACTGCGTAATAACTGCAAACGAGGGCGCATTCTGTTGAGCCAAAGGGAATGCTCGATCAAATCGTCGTAGTGCTCATTCATAGCACCAACATTATACGGAGGATCGATATAGATGCACTTTACCTGTCCGGCAAATTTACTCTCAAGTGCTTTCAACGCCAACAGATTATCCCCATGGATTAGCATATTCTGCGTATCCGGGTCGGCGGCAGTGTTGGAAAGCTCCGCGTTTTCAATCAGCAAACGAGGCTCGACCCGAATCGGCTCGTCCTTGCCATACCAAGTCAGTTCCAGTTTGTTAGCCATTATTTATCCTCCTCGCTTTCGCAAGGGAGCTTTCCGGACTGCGCAGCCAGTTTCCTCTCCTGAGATTTGACACGCCGCTCCAGTTTTTTAATGTCTTCTGCAGCAGGCAAATTCTCCGGTTGAATGCCACGCTGTCCAAGCATATCCCGCACGGAGCGATTGTTTTGCACATGTTCCCCGGTAATGGCCCGCTCGCCTTGAAGATCCTTTTCCTCAACATTGTAGTTGGTCATTTCTGCCGCAAGGTTCTTTGCGGCAATGGAGAGCGTCGGCAAGAAATCAGCCAGTGGGCGATTGTCTTTCACCCCAAGTCGCTCCTTCATTTCTTGCGTTGTGTAACCGCCAAACAGCGCCCGGTCACCCTTTGAACGAATGCGGCCAAATCCAGCATCATCAACGCCACGCTCATAAATGTTCTGTGATAGGCGTTTCTCGGATTCCCGAAGTCTGCCCCGGGCTTCTGTTCGTTCAATAAGAGAAATGCGTTCTTCAATCAGTTCCTGTTTTCTGGTTTGAACGGCAAAATAGCTTTGCGCAAATGCAATTTCTTCTTTTTTGGGGTCCCCATTCTGAGCAATCAAATAGCAGGCATAACGAGTGAGCATGTAATCTTTGATTTCCCGCTGCGAACCGCTCCCTAACTGAACCATTTTCGTGACCTCACGAAAATGGTCTGATACCACTATTCCACTGGTTTCGCAGGATCCAATGGCACGTCCGATAGCTTTCTCAAAATTTTCCCAGCGCTCATATCCAAAAAGCGGCATCAAGTCACGCGCATACCAAAATTCAATATGCGCCTCTTGATCGCTATGTATTACGAGATCAAATTGCTCTTTGATTTGGCAAATTCTCTTTTTATCCATCACTTACCCTCCATTATGTTCACAGTGAGTATTTATCCGGGTTCTCACTCACTTTTGCAACAATGAACTTGCCTTTAGCGCCGTATGCTACCTAAAGATTTATATAGCTTTACGCCAGTGGATTCATTAATGCGTCTGTGGAAATACATAATCCGTGCGAAAATATACATCACTTTTCTTGATTTTTCCTTTTATTATCCAAACTTTTTTGGCGTTCTCTGATACAGAGTTCTTCATTGATCTTGATAATGATCAGTACCATAATTTTCTGTAATTCTGCGTAATCAGCCCTCTGTTCTGCTTCATCCTGCGAACAAGTGTCATGTATATACCTATTTCGCAAATCCAAGCCATTACTGTACTCTGACTTGTTCAAGGCAAAATTCAA
>CAKUCE010000376.1 GCA_934643535.1 uncultured Clostridia bacterium
AACTTTTTTGAAAGTTTGGGACAAAACCGGAGACTGATTCACTTAGTTAGATAGAGAGGCTATCAATGAAAGCAAAAAAATTTTTGAAAAAGGGTGCCAAGTTTCCGGTGAAAAATGTCCGTTGTAAAGTGAAAGGCAAACAGCTTCGCTTCCAAGCCGCCCTTCAAACAAAGTTTTTCAAAATTGAAAGGAGAACCACCATGATCACTTACCACAACCGTACCCGCATGACCGCCGTCCCCACAGAACTGCTGCAAGACACGCACCTCTCCGTTGAGGCAAAAGGCTTCGCCGCAATCCTCTACGCCTTTGATGAAGGCTTCGAGCTGTCGGAGTTGGCCTGCCAGCTCAACATGCCGGAGGAAAGAATTTTCGATGTCCTCAAGGAACTGGCCGATACGGATTACCTGCAAATCCAGAAGGAAGACAACGATGAGTTCTGCTTGGAACTGAGGGGGAGATAAACCATGCCAGACCGCACACGACCCATCCGCAAGGAAATCTGCCTGAACGAGCATGAGTTAAACCTTATCCAGCACAAGATGCGCCAGTTGGGAACACACAACTTCGGCGCGTATGCCCGGAAGATGCTGATTGACGGGTACATCATCAAGGTCGATTACACTGAGCAGAAGAAGCTGGCCGCTGCTGTCAACCGCGCTGCTTCAAACATCAACCAGATTTGCCGCCGTATCAACAGCACTGGGCATGCTTACGAGGATGACGTTGCCGAGCTGAAAGCACGGCAAGCAGAAATTTGGGAGTTACTGAAAGAGAGGCAGAATGAGGAACTGTGACCACAGTTGGGTTTTCCGCCACCGGTTTTTCAGACGGTGGACAAACTGACACTCCAGAGTGTTCCATAGCTGGATTTCAGGACACCGGTTTCCATGACATTCATCGGGGCTGAAAATCATCCTCTAATCAATAAGAAAGAAATCAACTCTCAAAAGAATCATCTATCAATCCAATCAATACACCTGATGGGATGGATGGGATAGGAGGTCAGATGAAAACATTCTGTAAGTTTACCACCGGCAGTCCGGCAGCATCCTACGTGCCGCTCCCAAGGTTTCTTCTGCAAGACGAAACTCTGTGTGACATCAGCAACGACGCCAAGGTACTTTACGCGCTTCTGCTGGACAGAGCCAGCATCTCCCGGCAGAACGGCTATGTCGAGCCGGACGGCACCATCCGTCTCTACTTCACCTTGGAGCAGGCACAGATCAAGCTCCATCGCAGCCGTCAGAGTGCCACGCGGATCTTCCGGGAGCTGGAGTGCAGCGGCCTGATTATCCGCCGTAAGCAGGGTTTGGGCAAGCCCGCCCTCATCACGCTGAACTACCCGGCAGATGCAAAGTTGATCGTCAAGGAAGAGCCCGATGCGCAGACCTGAGACCATGCGCAGCGTGCAAAATGCCCTACATACGCATTGGAAAACACGCATAGATTGAAGCAGCAAATACTTTGGAAAGGAGGGCAGCGATGGAAGTATTTCTGATTTTCCCAAAGTCACAGCAGGCGAAGCAGGAGCTTGCACAGGAGTTGGCAAAGTTCCAGTCTGAGCAGGTGCTGAAAAATGTCCAGAAGCTGCCCTGTTCCACGGAGCAGAAGCTGGAATTGGTGGATGCCGCCGCAAAGCATCTGAAGGGGCAGAAGTAATACATACACAAACGGGCAGACCGGCATTGAGGCTGGTCTGCCCGTTTGCTATGGTTACGTCTGTTTGAAATACTTCTCCCACGTGGACTTGAAAATCTGCACCTTTCCCTGTTCCCAGCGCTTGAACTTTTGCAGCGGGACACCGAGCTGCGCAGCATATGCCTTCTGCGTTAAGCCGAGCGTCAGACGAATGGCTTTGATTTGCTCCCCCTGTCCCCGCAGTAAGAACAGATTATAGTCATCCAACAAATCCCCCAGCGGCACCTCAAACAGCTCCGCCAGCTTCTCCATATGCTCCTTCGGATAATAGTCCCGTCCTGCTTCTTCATAATGAATATAGGTACTGCGGTCGATGCCCGCATAGTCCGCCACATCGCGCTGACGAAGTCCTTTTTGATAACGATACCACCGCAGCTTGTCCGCAATTTCCGTGATCTCGGATGCGTCTGAAAACCGCAGATTGAACTTCTCGGCATCCAAAAACTTATGTGGAAGCACGACCGGAAACTTGAGAATTTGAAGCGGCGCAACTTTTAACGTACCTGCAACATTCGCAGCCAATACATAGCTGCGGACTTTCA
>CAKUCE010000377.1 GCA_934643535.1 uncultured Clostridia bacterium
TCGCCATCGTGCGGTAGCCTTTTTCGCCGCCCACGCAGGCACCGATATAGCTGAATTCCATGCCAAGCCGGGCCACGGTTTCCGGGTCCAGGCCGCTGGCGGGATGGCTGCTGACGGACAGATTGTTCAGCTTGATCGTGCCGCCCACGCAATGGGTCTTCGTTTCTTCCGCTTTATCCGCGTCCGCAAAGACGTTGTAGTGGCACCAACCGACCTTGTCCCCATTGCCTTCTTCTTCCACCGTTCCCCAGTGCCAGGAACCGTTCACCAGGAATCCGGCCTGACCGCTGGTCAGCAGTTCAAAAGCCTGAGAGGCGTTCGTGGACAGGGCGCCGGTCCCAAAGGCGCCCATTTCCACGAGCTCGGCCAGCTTTTTCGCAGCCTTGAAATAGGCTTCATCGTCGCCGTACTTCACCTTCCCGTCGTTCACGGCATTGCTCGCTTCATAAGCGCCCTCCGCCACGCAGGCCAGATCGTACATCGCCATCGCGGGCCACTGCTCCGCCCCGAACAACGCGACGGGGATCTTGCCGGCGTCCTTCAGGACCGTGATGCAGTGCTTAAAGTCCTCATAATTTTTAGGCTCGCTCAGGCCCAGTTCCTTCAGCACGGATATATTGTAAAAAACAGTGAGCACCTGCGTGGGGTCGTTGCCGTAGGTATACTGCTTTCCATCGTCCGGATGGGCGACTTCGTAGAGTTCATGGCCGTTGATATAGAGGTCATAATACTTCGTTGCTTTGACTACATCGTCAAGGGCATACAGATCGCCGTTTTTCCGCAGCGTGTTGTAGGTATCCATGGAGGGGATCTCAAAAATATCCGGGAGCTCACCCACCGCCGCCCAGGTTTTCAGCGCCGTGCCATCGGAATCCGCCCGATGTTCGATGTTGAATTTTAGGTTCGGGTCTCGTCAATGGTCGCGATCGCAGAGTCTGCATAGTACAGGTACAGCGTCAGCTCACCGCTGATGTCCTTATCCACAGAGTTGAAGGTGTCCTGCCCCTCTGCGAACGCGCAAGTGGAAAACAGCATCATTGCCATGAGTAAAAATGCAAGGATTTTTTTCATTCTATCTTTCTCCCTTCTCTATTTACTACCAGATTTCTGTCCCCGCTTTCTTTCTGCCCGCCATGCCGGCTTTGGCGTACAGAAAGAAAAAACGGAGGCTCTGGATAGTATCCTTCCTTTCCGGATGTCTTTGCCGCGCAAGCGCCTCCTTTTCTTTCTCTCTCAGTTCAGCTCCATTATCTTCTGAAAAAAACTTTTAGGCAATGAAAAAAGTGAGACTTTCGTTTGTACTATCCGTGCTTTTTCCGCACAAAAAGTGTCACACTTATTTTATTGACACCCAATCATAATTCTTTTTATAATCACAGCACTTCCATTACTCTAATTTAGGAGGCCCTGAAAATGTGGTTTACAAAGGAAACTCGCCCCTGGGAAAAAATGCCGGAGGACGAACTGATCCGCCGGCTTTCCCTTCCGAAAGGAAAACTGGACATGGTGCTGGATACCGATACCTACAACGAAGTAGACGATCAGTTTGCTTTGGCCTACAGTTTGCTTTCCCCGGAACGCCTGAATGTGGAAGCGATCTATGCCGCCCCTTTCCATAACGACCGCTCCAACGGCCCAAAGGACGGGATGGAACGCAGCTATAACGAGATCGTCCGTCTGCTTGGCAAGATCCGGCGGGCGCCGGAGGGGCTCGTCCATCGCGGCGCTGACCAATTCATGCCCAGCCCGGACACGCCGGTGGACAGCCCGGCCGTCCAGGATCTGATCCATCGAGCAATGGCCCGAGAGGAAGGCGACCTTCTTTATGTCTGCGCCATCGCCGCCTGTACCAACATCGCCTCCGCCCTGCTGTTGGAGCCCCGTATCGCTCATAAAATTGCGGTCGTATGGCTGGGCGGACACGTGCTGGCTTATCCTACGGCGGAAGAATTTAATCTTTCTCAGGACCTTCACGCCTCGCGCGTGCTGTTTGACAGCGGCGTTCCCCTGACCCTCGTTCCCTGCCGGGGCGTGGCTTCTCATCTGCTGACTTCCGTGCCGGAATTGCAGTCCTGCATCGGCAGAAAAAACGCCCTGTGCGATGCCCTCATAGAACTTTTCTCAGCGTATCATCCGGATCACTTTGCCTGGGGAAAGGAGATCTGGGACGTGTCCACCGTCGCATGGCTTCTGAATCCGGAGTGGGTCCCTACCAGACTGGTCCACAGC
>CAKUCE010000378.1 GCA_934643535.1 uncultured Clostridia bacterium
CTCCCTAATGATCTTTTTCGGTCTCATCGCCCTTGTGCTGCTGGTGATCGGCGGGGCGGTTGAACTGGGGCTGAAGCGATACAATCTGGATCTGCTGACCCGGGAAAACGCCCCGGCCTTCCGCACGCTCTTTTCCCGGTTCTCCATCTGGGGCAAGTCCCTCGGCCTGCGGCTCATGACCGGCCTGCTGATTTTCCTCTGGACGCTGCTGCTGATTATTCCCGGGATCATTGCGGCCTACCGTTATGCCCTCGCGCCCTATCTGATGGCCGAACATCCCGATATGGGCATTTGGGAGGCCATCGACCGCTCCAAGGCCCTGATGCAGGGCAACAAAGCGCGGCTGTTCTGGCTGCAGCTGAGCTTTATCGGCTGGCGGCTGCTCTCCGGGCTGACGCTGGGCGTCGGCGCCCTCTGGCTCTGCCCCTATATGAACGCCGCCGACGCGGCCTTCTATCTGGAGGTCACCGGCCGCGCCAACGCCATGCCCCAGCCGGAGCTTTCGCCCGATCCGTAATCTCCTTTTCCATACGTCAGCCGCCTTTCCTTCCCGCGGAAGTCGAAAGGCGGCTGTTTTTTTCGATTAACGCGGCGGCGGCCTGCCTGTGCTCATGCTCCGCAGGGCAGCAGTACGCCGTCTTCCATCCTGAAAACCTGGTCCACATCGTTCATTGGGCTCACACGATGGGTCGCCATGATGACCAGGACGCCGCTGCGAGCGATGCTTTGCAGATTTTTCAGGATTTCGGCTTCGTTCAGCGCATCCAGCGACGCCGTGGGTTCGTCCAGCAGCAGCACGGCGGCATTGCCCACCAGCCCCCGGGCAATGAGAATCCGCTGTCGTTCGCCGCCCGAAAGCAGCTTCCCGGCTTCTCCGGCGTTTGTGCGATACTGATCGGGAAGGTTCTCAATGAAGTTGTCGACCTGAGCCATTCTGGCCGCCTGCCGGGCCTGCGACAGCTGTCCGTCCTGCGCGTCTCCCAGGCCGAACAGAATGTTTTCGCCGATGCTCGCGTCAAACAGCGCCGTTTCCTGGGGCACGAAACGCACATACCTCCGCCAGGCACGAAAGCTGTGGGCCTCCTGACGGCAATCTCCAAGGGCAACCGTTCCCGCCGACGGCGCATACAATCCCATCATCACCCGCAAAAGCGTGCTTTTTCCGCAGCCGCTGGGCCCGACAATGGCGTAAAACCGCCCGGCCTCGAACGAAGCGTTCACGCCCCGCAGCACTTCCCGCCCGGCATAGTCAAAATGTAAATCGCTCACTGTCAGCGCGGCCCCGGGAGCGGGCTGCATCTCCGGCAGTCCTTCCCGCCGGTCCTGCTGCGGTTGATCCAGCACTTCAAACGCCCGCCGGGCGCTTACCAGCGATTCCTGAACCCCGTTGAGATTTGTGCCCAAGTTGCTGATGGTCGTCTGCAGCACGCATGCCAGCTGCGCGGCAAACACCAGATCCGGCAGGGAGAAGGATTTGATTTTCAGCATGGCGCATCCCAGCAGCAGCGTGCCCGTATAGCCCAGCCATCTGGAAATATCCCTGACCGCGCCCTGTCTGCATTCCAGTTTTGCCAGAGCCAGCCGTCCCTGAAACAGTGCGCCGCAGACGCGCCGAAACGCGCCGAGCATCGCGCCGCATAGCCCGTAGTTTTTCACAATCTCCAGGCCGTTGTACTGGTCGGCAAATTCCTCCAGCATGTCCGCCTGGGCCTGAGCCGCCCGGGCCGTTCTGTTCTGCACTTCCGGCGCCATTTTCAGATGCACCAGCAACTCTATCACCCCGCCTGCCGTAAGGGGAATCAGCAAAATGGGATCCAGCCGGAGGAACACGATCAATACGCCAATTCCCGCTACATAGGGTAAAAACCAGTTGCTCAGGCCAAAGCTGATCAAATTGGCGGCCGTTCCCGCGTCCTCATCCAGCCTCGACTGAATCTGCGCCGTGTGGTCGAAGGCCCCCGCCGCGCCCATCTGCGCCCCGTAACAGGCGCGCATCATCGCCTCCCGCAGCTTCATTGTGCTCTGGGCGGAGATATACTGCATGCCATAAAATCCGAACCCCAGGGAAGCGGCAAATATGGAAAACTGCGCGGCAAACGTCGCCACCGGAACCAGCGCGTTTCCCCCGTAAAGCAATGCGTTCAGCAGATTTCGTATGCAGTTTGCCACCAGATAATTGGCAAAGAAATTCTGCACAACATAGCACAGAAACGCAAACACATAGAA
>CAKUCE010000379.1 GCA_934643535.1 uncultured Clostridia bacterium
CCGCGTGGCCCGCAATCCCCGCACCGGCGAGCAGATCGAGATCGCCGCTTCCAAGGCTCCTGTTTTCAAGGCTGGCAAGGCCCTGAAGGACAGCGTGAACAAGTAAGTTCGTGAGGAAACCGCCGTCCCCGATGGCGGCCCGGTGCCCGTGCGTTTGTACGGGCGCTTTTTTGTTTCCTGTGAATCTGGATCAAAACAGGCCCGGCGGATCGTTCCGCCGGGCCTGTGTGTTTTTGAAATGCGGCTCAGATCACGAAGTTCTCCATGTATTTCTTGCTCAGACGCAGGGAGTCCAGAATCTTTTCCCGGCTTCCTTCGAAGGCACGGTCTTCCACTTCGATGCATACGGGGCCGTCGTAGCCAATGTCGGTCAGCGCGGAGACATACCGGCCCCAGTCCACATCGCCCAGTCCGGGCAGCTTGGGAGCCATGAACTCCAGCGGATAGGCCATGATGCCCACCTGATCCAGCTTGTCATGGTAGAGCTTGATGTCCTTGAAATGCACATGGAAGATCTTGTCCTTGAACTCGTAAATGGGCTTGATGTAGTCGATCATCTGCCACACAAAGTGAGAGGGATCGTAGTTGATGCCCAGATTGGCCGAGGGCAGGAGCTCAAACACCTTCCGCCAGTTGGCCGGGGTGGTCATCAGATTCTGTCCGCCGGGCCACTGGTCGGGGCCGAAGAGCATGGGGCAGTTTTCGATGCCGATCTTCACGCCGTATTTCTCGGCTTCCGCAATGATGGGCGGCCATACTTCCTTGACCAGCTCCAGGTTTTCTTCCACGTTCCTGGTCTGATCCCGGCCGATGAAGGTGGTGACCAGATTCACGCCCAGCTTGTGAGAAGCGCGGATGACCTTTTTCAGATGCTCCACGTTGGCGGCGCGCTTTTCCAGATCGGCGTCCATGGTGTTGGGGTAGAAGGCCAGAGAGGAAATCTCCACGCCCTTCCTGGCGCAGTAGGCCAGAATTTCAGCGGCCTTTTCATCGGTCAGCTCGTCCACGTTGATATGGCTCACACCCGCGTAACGGCGCTCCGCCTTGCCGCAGGGCCAGCAGGCCACTTCCACGCAGGAGAAGCCCATTTCCGACGCGGTGTCGATCATCTCTTCGAAGTTCCATCCGTCCAGAATCGCACTGACAAATCCCAGTTTCATAAAAGAACCCTCCGTATCGTAATAGGGGTAAGCCCTCCTTTTTATTATATCATGAGGGTCGAAAAAAAGTAAATATGGCCCCTTGCCGTCAAAAAGAATGATTTTGCGCCCTTCGCGGCTGAAAACGCGCTTTTTTCGACGGAAACGGGGGAAAAAGAAAGACGGGTTGATTGACAGAAGCATAGGAGTATGTTATGCTTCTGTCAAGCAAAAAGCGCGGACGAAAAGTGAATTTCTTTTTGCTCTGCGCCGGATGCGAAAACCATCCGAATGAATGAAACGGAGGAAAAAACACCATGAAAAAGTTTCTGGCGATCGTTCTGACGCTGGCGCTGTGCCTGGGCCTGTGCTCCATGGCTGCCGCCGAGACCACGACTTACAAGATCGGCATTCTGGCTCCCGCTGTGACTCACGGCTGGGTGGCCGGTGTGGCCTATCACGCTGAACAGCGCTGCAAGGAGCTGGCCGACACCGTCGAGTACAAGCTCTACACCTCTAGTAGCGCCGAAGAAATGACCACGCAGCTGGACGACCTCAAGACTTGGGGCGCTCAGGCCATCGTGGCGTTCCCGCAGTGGGAAGGCATGGAAGTGCCGATTCAGGCCGCCATTGACGAGGGCATCTACGTGGTGAATTTTGATATCGATATTGATGCCAAGGGTGTGTACAAAGTGACCGGCGATAACGAAGGCATGGGTATCGCGGGCGCGAAGTACATCGTGGATACCATCGGCACCGAAGGCACGGTCGTGGCTCTGTCCGTTCCTACCTCCGGCTCCGTCAGCGAGCTGCGCATGAAGGGCTTCACCGAGACCATGGCGGAAATCGCCCCCAACGTGAAGATCATCGAGTACGCCACCGAATTCAGCCGTGAAGCTGGCCTGAAGGACATGGCGGACATCCTGACCGCCAATCCCCAGATCGACGCCGTGTTCTCTCTGGACGATGAGACCTCCATCGGCGCTCTGCAGGCCATCGAAGACGCCGGCCGCACCGACATCAAGGTCATCACCGGCGGCGGCGGATGCCAGGAATACTTCAACATCATTGC
>CAKUCE010000380.1 GCA_934643535.1 uncultured Clostridia bacterium
CCCTATGGGCGCGGTGTGGGGTCAAGGGGTACTACCCCTACCCCTTGAGGGGTTTGGTGAGGCCGTCGAAGCGGGCGACGATGCGGAAACCGGCGCGGCTGTAAATCTTCTGGGCGAAGTTGGTTTCGCCGGTGAAGAGCGTGCTGAACTTCGCGCCCTCGGCCACGAATTCCCGCATGAGCAGGTTGAATAGGATGGAGGCGATGCCGCGTCCGCCGTAGTTGGGGTCGCAGCAGATGCCGGTGAACCAGCCGCGTCCGCTCGTCTGTAAATCCACGGGGCCGGTGTAGGCCACGATGTGCCTGCCGGTGGTGGCGGTCAAAAGGGGCCGGGGCCCGGCGGGACGGCGGCCGTCCGGCCAGAGGGACGGGTCGGCGTTGGGCTCGTTCTTCTGCCATGCTTCCAGCTCGGTGTCCAGTACGTGCCGCCAGTACTCGCTGCCCACGTGGTCGCAGAGCTCGTCGTGCTCCGTGCCGCAGCCCGGCTCCCAGCGGCCTACCCGGATGCCTTCGTTCGCCAGCGCGGCGATTTTTTCGTCCAATGCGGGGTTCCATGCGTATTGGCTCAGATCCAGATACATGGCTACTTCCGTAAAGGCGACTTCGTAGCCCCGGTGCAGCAGGAAGGAATAGCCCTCGCAGCGCTGATCCACGCCGGGGGCGTTGTTGTGGTCGTGGCCCGGGGTGCCGGGGATGGTCCAGTTCATGTGGACGGGGGTGCTGTCGTTGCAGGCGGCATTGCTCTTGCCTGCGGCGCGGAAAGCGTCCTCCAGCGCGTCCATCAGCGCGGAGCCAACGCCCCGCCGCCGCCTGTCCTTCCGGACGACTACGACGGACAGATAGCCGGGCGTGTTTTCGTTGGTTTCCTTGTTCAGAAACGCCGTTTTGCATGCGCCGTGGATAAATCCGATCAGCTGGCCGTTTTCGCCGTCCATGGCGGCAAAGGCGTGAGTGCCGGGACGGAAGAAGCGCCGCTCAAAGGATTCTTCCTCCAGCGGAGAAAAGATCATTTCGCTGTCCGCAATGCTCTGGTTGAACAGCGCAGCGGCGGCGGGGATGTCTTCCCGGGTCAGGGGTTTCAGAGTCCAGCTCATGAATAAAGTCCTCCTGATTGATAAGATGGAAGGGTCAATACAGCCGGTATTTCTGCGCGGCTTCCACAAATTCCTGTACCTTGGGCGCGTATTTGTCCATCAGGCCCTGCGCTGTCAGCGCGCCGGTGCGGTATTCATCCGTGCCCAGCAGCAGGTCGATGGAATAGGGGGATTTTTCGCTCCAGCGCACGAACTGGAACTCATCGGGGTACAGGCTGCGGATGGTGTCCAGCAGCAGCAGGCCGTCGGTGAAGGAATCGTAGCTCTGCCGGTCCAGCACATGCATCTGCACGCCGTGGCACAGAACGCGCTGATGCTTGCTGAAGGTGGGGCAGAAGGACGTGCGGCGGAAGTGAACGCCCGGCAGGCCCAGCCCGTTCATTTTCTTTTCCAGCAGGGCGTTGTCAATGAAGGGCGCGCCGATGACCTCAAAGGGCAGCGTGGTGCCCCGGCCCTCGCTTAAGTTGGTGCCCTCGAACACGCAGGTGCCGATGTAGCACAGGGCGGCGTTCAGCGTGGCGCAGTTGGGGGACGGCGCTACCCACGGCAGGTCGGTATCGTCCAGATACATGCCCCGCTCCCAGCCTTCCAGCGGGATCACGGTCAGCTCAAGGGTCAGCTTCTGATAATCCCGGATGTAGCGGGCGGCCTCGCCGATGGTCAGGCCGTATTGCGTGGGCAGCTCATAATCGCCCACGAAGGACTTGAAGGCCGGGTTCAGGATGGTGCCGCCGGTCTTTACGCCGCCGATGGGGTTGAGCCGGTCCAGCACCACCATGGACTTGCCCGCCCGGTTGCAGGCTTCCATGGCGTAGCCCAGAGAATACAGATAGGTGTAGAAGCGCGCGCCCACGTCCTGAATGTCGAAAACCAGCACGTCGAAGGCGTCCAGCATTTCGTCCGTGAAATGGGACGTTTCGCCGAAGGCGGTGAATACGGTCACGCCGGTCTCGGGGTCCACACAGGTCTCCACCTTGCCGCCCGCCTGCACGTCGCCCCGGATGCCGTGCTCCACGGCATACATGGCGGTCAGGTTGTAGCGCTCGTTGACGATGTCGATGGTGCTTTTCAGTTCCCGGTTCATGCCGGTGGGGTTGGTCATCAGACC
>CAKUCE010000381.1 GCA_934643535.1 uncultured Clostridia bacterium
CGAAAGAAAAGTGTGAACGCCCCATAGGGCTGCAAGCCCTGCTCCCGCGCCGTAGTCGGCGCGTCATTCCCCACCCGGGGCAAGAGATATGCGCCTGCGGGCGTACCAAAGGGCTTTCCGCTCGCCCTTTGGAAACCTTCGGGCACCAAAGCTGGCGAGAAATCCATAGGATGACAAATCCCAACCCGCGCCGCAGCCGGCGCGTCAATCCCCACCCGGGACAAAGGGTATGCGCCTGCGGACGCACCAAAGGGCTTTCCGCTCGCCCTTTGGAAACCTTCGGGCACCGAAGCTGGCGAAAAACCCATAAGACGACAAGTCCCAACTCGCGCCGCAGCCGGCGCGTCAGGCCCCGCCGGAAAAATTTCCTCCGACATCCGCATACCGACGCTTGCGGGAAAAATCCCTATTCCCACGCTTCCTCCAGCGGCTTTTTCAGCCGAAAATGCCCCCGCTGAAACTCCACCAGCCCTTCGTCCCGCAGACGGCAAAGCTCCGCCGACAGGCCGCTGCGATCTACCGATAAATAATCCGCCAGCTGCTGCCGTGAAAAAGGAACATCAAACTCCGCGCCGCCCTGCCTGCGGGCGCAGGACGATAGGTAGGAAAGCACTTTCGCCCGGGTACTGCGCCGCCCCATGTGCGTGATTTTTTCGTTCAGGCGCAGATTTTTTGCCGCCAGATTGATCAGAAAATTCTGAAAGAACCGGTGGCCGCCCGCAAAAGCGGAAAGCTCGCCCGATAAGAGCCGTTCCGTTTTCAGAAAAAGCGCTTCACAAGGCTGACTGGCCGTCACATCCACGTTCAGAACGGCTCCGGGCAGACAGGCGAAGGTTTCGGCAAAACAGTCTCCCGGATGCAGGGAGGACAGAATATTACGGTTGCCCCAGAAATCCTCCTGCCGCACCAGCGCGCCGCCGCTCAGCAGCACCCCGAACGCCTTCGTCGGCTCGCCGGCTCGAAGCAGAAACTCCTCCCGCTCAAAGGCGCGCCTCTCTCCGTGAAGCGCCGTCTGTATTTCCTGAATTTCCGCTTCCGTCAGTCCCGAAAACAGAGACGAGGATGCAAGCGCCGTCAATATTTCCCTCATGAGCTTTCTCCTTTTGTTGAAAATTCAACGGACATTCCGTCGGAATTGTAGTAAACTGAACCCGCAAAGTCAAGCGGAAATCCTTTTTCCGAAGAACCGGCTTTGCGGAGCCGCCGGGCCCTTGCTCCGAAGCGGCTGAATTGCAGGGAGGCATGAAATATGATTCGCAAAATTATCCATATTGATGAGGAAAAATGCAACGGATGCGGCGCGTGCGCATCGGCCTGTCAGGAGGGAGCCATTGCCATGGTGGACGGCAAGGCCCGCCTGATGCGGGACGATTACTGCGACGGGCTGGGCAACTGTCTGCCCGCCTGTCCCACGGGAGCCATTACCTTTGTGGAGCGGGAAGCGGTTGCCTATGACGAAGCGGCGGTGGAAAAGCACCTCAAGGAGCGGGCGGAAAAAGCGTTGTCGCACGCCAAGCCTGCTCACGGTGGTTGTCCCGGCATGATGGCCCGCGCCATCCGTCGAACGGAGAACGCTCCCGCCGCTGTATCGGACGCGCCCAGTCAGCTTTCCCAGTGGCCGGTGCAGATTCGTCTGGTGCCGGTGAACGCGCCTTATTTTGACGGAGCCAGGCTGCTGATTGCCGCCGACTGCACTGCCTATGCTTATGCCGGCTTTCATCAGAAATTTATCCGGAACCACATTGTACTGGTGGGGTGCCCCAAGCTGGATGACGTGGACTATTCGGACAAGCTGACGGAGATCATCCGGCAGAACGACATCCGCAGCGTTACGGTGGTACGCATGGAGGTGCCCTGCTGTGGGGGGCTGGAGCGTGCTGCGAAGACGGCTTTGCAGCAAAGCGGAAAGTTTATTCCCTGGAATGTGGTGACGATTTCTACCGACGGAAGGATCCTGGAGGAATGAGCCTAAGCCCGCGCTCCGGCACGACGATGCGGGCCATGGCGGTTATCGGCCCGGGGAAAGTCTCCTGTGCGCCCGCTGGCGCATACTCTTTGTCCCGGGTGGGGATTGACGCGTCGACTACGGCGCGGATCGGGGCTTGCCGTCCTATGGGTTTCTCGCCAGCTTCGGTGCCCGAAGGTTTCCAAAGGGGAACGAAGGGAAGCGGGTATCCAGTGGATAC
>CAKUCE010000382.1 GCA_934643535.1 uncultured Clostridia bacterium
CCCCCCGTATCGTCAAGGAAATCCTGGACGAGTACCTGGATTATGAGAGCGGCAATTACGGCGGCACCCTGCGCCTGATCACCTCCGTGGTCAACTGGGACGCCGACGGCTTCGTGGGCATGGATGAAAACTTCCTGACCATGGAGAGCGCCAACTCCGACGTCATCACCCCCAACGTGGTGGAAGAGTTCACCGCCAATGACGATCAGACCGTGTTCACCTTCAAGCTCCGCAAGGGCCTCAAGTGGTCCGACGGCGAAGAAGTGACCATGGAAGACATCAAGTTCGGCGTTGAGAACTGTGTGTTCAACGAGGAGCTGACTCCCGTTGTGGCCGCGTGGATGCGCGACGGCGGCACCGCTGCCGGCGAGCCCATGAAGTTCGAAGTCATCGACGACCAGACCTTCACCCTGTCCTTCAACTCCAGCTACGGCGGATTTGCCGTGCATCTCTCCATCGCCGGCTGGAAGGGATATTCCGAATTCCTGAAGCCCGCTCACTTCCTGAAGCCCTTCCATCCGGCTTTCGCGGAAGAGTGCCACGGCTCTCTGGATGCCTATTATGAGTTCCTGCAGCCCTACGGCACCGTCATGGGTTATGACGATGTGTCCGAAGAAGGCGTGTGGTGCTACATCTTCAACCAGGTGGATATGACCAACTGGGAATGCACCGACCCCAACGACGCTCTCACCAGCATGTACTTCAAGGACGCCGGCCAGACCGAGGATTTCCCCGTTCTGTATCCCTGGGTCATGAAGTCCTGCGAAAATAACACCATCACCTTCGAGCGCAACCCCTATTACTGGGCCGTGGATCAGAACGGTCAGCAGCTGCCCTACATCGATTACGTGACCTCCACCCTGGTGGAAGACATGGAAATGGTTCAGATGAAGTACATGAGCGGCGACGCCGATTTCGGCCGTGAGTCCGCCACCATCGACAACATCTCCCTGTATCGTGAGAACGAGGAGAAGGCCGGCATCACCGCCTACACCACCTCCTTGCACAACAACCCCACTCCCCTGGCCCTGAACGTCAACTATGGCCTGAATACCGACGGTACCGTGAAGGATGACGACGAGTCCAAGGCCTGGCAGGAAGTCATCAACGACATCCGTTTCCGCAAGGCGCTGGCCATGTCCATCGACGCTGAGGAAATCTGCGACGCCATCTACAACGGTTTTGCTGAGCCCGACACCAAGTATCCCTGCACCCACGACGTCGACGGCGCCAACGCGCTGCTGGACGAAATGGGTATGGTTGATACCGATGGCGACGGCTATCGTGAGACTCCCTCCGGCCTGAAGTTCTCCTTCCAGATTTGGAATTCTGCCGAGGCCAATGACATCGTGCCCACCATCGAACTGTACGTGGAGTTCTTCTCCGAGATCGGCATCAAGGCTGAAGGTTACACCACCGAGTCCACTCTGCGCGATACTTCCGTGAACGCCAACGAAGTGCCCGCCCGCTGCTCCTGGATCCACATGGATATCCTGTGGCACTACTCTGACTGGTTCACCAGCGTATGGGCTCCCCTGTATCAGAAGTGGGTTGACAAGGGCGGCCTGTCCGGCGACCTGGAAGGCTCCACTGAGTTCCTCGAGCCCTCTGATGATATCAAGCAGTTCTTCCTGAACATCCAGCGTATGTTCACCGAGACCCCCGAAGTTGCCGTCAACGATCTGCTGCCTCAGCTGGCCCAGTTCATGGCTGACAACCTGTATATCATCAATCCCGTGACCAATGTGCAGCAGTGCGTCGTGATCAATTCCGACATCGGCAACGTGCCCACCGGCGGTATCGGCATCTCCTGGAACTTCTCCATGGAGCAGTTCTTCTACAACAACCCCGATCAGCACTAATTCCCATTAGCGCGGATCCCAAGCCCCGGGTCGAAAGGCCCGGGGCAATTTTTTAGCCCGTCGGATGCGCTCCGGCGGGCTTTGGGTTATTCGGCGGATTCGGTTTTCCGGCGCTTCTTCCGGTGGAACATCTGCTTCCATTCGTTCCTGGGCAGGTGAATCATCTGCCAGTATAGTCCCAGGCCGAAAATGCCCAGCAGCTGCGCTACGGCGGCAATGACGTAGATCAGGTAGATGTTCTCCACCTGCGGCCGACTCAGGTGGATGGAAACCATCAGCGTCCAGAGAATGCCGCTGCTGAAAAGCAGATGCAGTATGGCG
>CAKUCE010000383.1 GCA_934643535.1 uncultured Clostridia bacterium
GCATCCGTTCCATGGTCGTCTCTCCTTTTGAAGCTCTTGAATCTCTGGGTCGTTTTTTCAGCGCCTTACACGCGCTCGAATTCGAAGTTCATCATCATGGCCAGATCCTGCAGCTCGGCCTGCACGTTGCCGTCCACGATACCGTAGTGCTGGGTCACGCCCTGCCGGAGCAGCTTGGTGAACAGCTCGGTGCAGCTTTCGCCCACGGGACGGAAATGGCTGTGGGAATAGGTGGCCAGGAAATGGTCGGTATGCACGGCCTCGATCTGGGCGGACACGAACTGGAACTTGCCCGTCTGCTGAGAGCAGTGCAGCATGGTCTTTTCGCCTTCGGGGAACACATACCACGCGAAGGGCGCGCCAGCGTACTTCCATTTGGTCTTGGCAAAGCGCACGTCGGACGAAATCTTGCACTTGCCCCGGGGATCGGTGTAGTCGTTGGGGCCCGCATGACCCGCGTCAAAGCCGTGGCTGGGCAGGTCGATGTGGAAGGGCTCGATGTAGTTCACATGGCCGCCGGTCAGCAGCTTCAGCGCGAAGCAGGCGATGCCGCCGCCGATGTCGCCTTCCGGCACGATGAGGGTCTTCACCTCGGGCGAGGTGGGCCAGAAGCCGGGCCGCAGGCCGATGTGCTGGAATAGCACGGTGTCGATGTCATTGAGGACCAGCAGATCCAGATTCTTCTTTTCCGCCAGACGCTCCATGCCCATGGAGGCACGGACGGAGGCCAGGAACTTGCCCTCGTCTACGTTGGGCAGCACTTCGTACTGAGAAGCGATGCGCTTCATCACGGCGGTGGCGTCGGCCTCGGTGACGGTGTTGATGGTGTCTTCCAATTCCGCCACGGACAGGAAACGCAGCTCCGGTCCCACATCCCGGAAGATGGCGTAGGGGTCCACATAGGTGCTCCACATGACCTCGTTCATGCAGGCCAGCAGACCCATGGTGCTTTCCCGGAAGAGAGAACGGGCCCGGGCGGCGCTGCCGAAGGTCTTGGCGCGGGCCAGCACCTCTGTCCATGTGCCGGCGTAGACCTCCAGCATGGGCCGGTCAAAGCGCTTGACGGAGCCGCTGGCTTCCAGCGAGCCTACCAGACCGCCGCAGCAGAGATACTCGGCGAATTCATCGTCGTCGTGGGTATCTTTCAGTTCGATCTTATCCCGCATCCGATGGCAGAACAGCACCGGGCAGGCGGGCATATCCCGCATGAAGCGGATCCACGCGAAGTCCTCCGCCCAGCTGAGGTAAATGGCCAGCACATAGTCCACCTTGGCGGTCACGAAAGCGTCGATGGCACGCTTCACGTCCTCGGCGGTGTAGATCACGCCGGGGAAGGTCACTTCCGCGATGGCGGAGGCTTCCTGAGCCATCCATTCGGCTTCCTTCTGCTTGCGCTCCTTGTAGCTGCCGCGGGCCGTGCCCTCGCCGATGGTCTGGAAGCGTTCGGGGGAGATCAGCAAAAGTCCCATCCGGGGACGGCGGTTCAGATCGATCATAACAAGAACCCTCCTTCAAAAACCTGTTTTTTTATCGAAAGGGAAACATCTCCTTTAGAGCCAGCTTCATTATAGAAGTATGACAAGTAATTGTCAATGCTGTTTTTCAATTTTTGCATAGAACTTTTCTTTTTTCATTTGACAGAAGGAAAACTTTCCTTTATACTGGACACAAGGAAAGTAAAAAGTTCTTTTTTCGCATAAACGCGTATTTCAGTCAAAAGCCGCCGGGCCGCTTTCCGTCCGGCCGAGGGAGAGGATAGCCATGGCCGCAGCCGGAGGATGCTTTTTCCGCATCAAAGAATCCTACGCATCATTAAGCCCCAAGGAGCAGCAGATCGCCGATTACCTGACGCAGCACCCCCGTCAGGCCTCCGGCATGTCGCTGGAGGAGCTGGCGCAGGCCTGCGGCAGCAGTGTTTCCTCCGTCATGCGGCTTTGCAAGGCCCTGAAGCTGTCCGGCTACAAGGAACTGATGAAGAGCCTGTGCGGCGAATTGTCCGTGTTGGAGGAAAACCGGGAATTTGAGGATATCCACCCCGGCGACGACCCCGAGGCGGTGATGAGCCACCTTCTGACCAGCGACTTCGGTGCGCTGCGCACCACCATGGAAATGAACGACGCGGCGGAGTTGGAGCGGGCCGTTAGCCTTCTGTGCCGGGCCCGGCGCACCGATTT
>CAKUCE010000384.1 GCA_934643535.1 uncultured Clostridia bacterium
ATACACCAGCATCAGCACCAACCAGCCGCTCAGAATAGCGTTGAGTATTTCCAGGATCTGGGACAGTACTTCCACTCGGATAACATCCTTTCGTTGCCTGGGGAGAAGATAACCGTTTATTTATACTATATTGTCGGCTTTCTGTCAATGAATGTCATAAAACGAGCATTCGCCCACAAACTCCCGAAGGATGCTCAGCGGGGGAATTTCGTCCATGATTTTGCCGTCCACGGGCAGGAAATAGTTCAGGTTCTTCAAAAGCCGATGGGCCGCCAGATATTCCGGCGCGCTTTGGGGGATGGCCAGCAGCATTTCATAGGCGATGGTCTTGAGCACCGGCAGCTCGTAGTGAAGCGAGGTATTGAACATCACGTCTGCCCGCTCCTGATAGGGGAAGATCCAACGTTCCTCCCCGGCCCGCACCTTGGGCCACATGTCGATGGTCTTTTCCGGGGAGGTATTGCGCATCTTCACATCCCGCACGATGCGCCGCAGAAGCCGCACATCCGTCGTGCGGATACGGTTGTGGTCGTCCAGATTGATGCAACTCAGGGCGCTGACGTAAATGCCGTACATCAGCTGCTCGGGAATTTCCGAAGTGATGCGGTCGTTCATGCCGTGGATGCCCTCCACCAGCAGAATATCGTCCGGGCCCATCTGCAGGGGATGGGTCTCGGGGCTGCGGGCGGACGTCTGGAAATCGAACAGGGGCATTTCCACCCGTTCGCCGCTGAGCAGCGCTTCCAGACTTTCGGTCAGAAGGGGCACATCCAGCGCGTCGATGGATTCCAGATCGGGCTTGCCGTCTTTTTCCAGCGGCAGGATAGAGCGGTCCAGATAGAAATCGTCCAGCGAGATCAGCCGGGGCTGACGGCCCAGCACCCGCAGGTGCACGGCCAGTCGGTTGGCGAAGGTGGTCTTGCCGCTGGAGGACGGGCCGAAGATCATCACCACTTTCGCGCCCCGACGGGTGATCTCGTCGGCGATATAGGACAGGGACTTGTCATGCAGGGCTTCGTTGACCCGGATGAATTCTCGGAGCTTGCCCTCCTGGATCATCCGGTTCACGTCGGCGGCGTTATTGGCCCCTAGAATACGGCACCATTCCTGGGACTGGCCGAAGACCCGCAAGAACTTGGTATGCGGGTGATATTTGGCCGGCTGAGCCGGTTCGGCGGGCGAGGGCATCATCAGCACCATGCCGGGGAAATGAGGCTTCAGGCTGAAGGTCTTCACCCAGCCGGTGGAGGGCAGCATCGCGCCATAGAAATACTCGCACAGTCCGCCCATGCGATACATGACGATCTCCCGGCGGGGGCGGTAGCGCATCAGCTCCGCCTTATCCGTCCAGCCCATTTTTTCAAAATACTGCACGGCCTGTTCACGGGTCCAGCTTTCCTTTTCAAAGGGCAGATCCGCTTCCGCCATGCGGCGCATTTCCGCCTCGATCTCCCGGATCTGGGCGTGGCTCAAATCGCCCTCCACCCGGACGTACAGGCCATAACCCACGGAGTTCAGCACCCGCACCTTTTTGCCGGGATACAGGCGCAGCACTGCCGCCAGCATCAAAAACCGCAGGGAGCGTTCATAAATGCGCCGTCCCTCTTCCTCCCGATAGGTCAGGTGGGTGAGTTCGCAGTCCCTGGTCAGGGGTTCGTTCAGCTCCATGCACACGCCGCCCCGCATCACGCCGAGGACGGCCGCAGCCACGGGCGCATCCAGCAGGCGGCCGACCACGGTCTGGACGGTGGTATTCTGAGGGAACGCGTCGGTTTTTCCATCAAGGGTGACGCGGATGACGGAATCACAGGGGGTAGGCATAAGGGTTCTCCTTTCGGGAAAGGGAAGGGAAAAGGGGTTGGGGATGGGGGAAAAATCGTGCCGGTTTTGATCCCGGAGGCGTTCGTTTCATTTGGGCAAGCAGCGGCATGGCGTCCTATGGGGTTCTCGCCAGCTTCGGTGCCCGAAGGTTTCCAAAGGGCGAGCGGAAAGCCCTTTGGTGCGCCCGCAGGCGCAGCCCCCTTGCCCCGGGCGGGGATGGACACGCCGACTACGGCGCGGGAGCAGGGCTTGCAGCCCTCTGGGTTTCTCACTAGCTTCGGTGCCCGAAGGTTTCCAAAGGGGAACGAAGGGAAGCGGGTATCCAGTGGATACAACCGCCGAAGGCGGTT
>CAKUCE010000385.1 GCA_934643535.1 uncultured Clostridia bacterium
ATACCCAAAAGGGCGCAATAGACATCCCGTCCAAACTGTCGCGTCCCTTTACCGGGTGATTTTCACCGTTACCGGCTTGCCGGGCAGCGGGTCGCCGAACACGTCCCTGCCGTCCACGGCGTAGCGGGTAATCAGCAGGGTTTTGTCGTCCGGGGCCTCCACATTCAGGTAACCGGTTTGCAGCATGGGGTTTTTCCGCCGCTTCAGCAGCACCCTGGCCACCTGGCCGCGCAGGTCCTGGTCACCGTCCTGCCAGTTCATGGGGGCCCGGTTCCAGGGGTCCGCCATGCCGGTCATGCCTACCTCGTCCCCGTAGTACACCGTGGGCACGCCGGGCAGGGCGCACAGCAGCTTCAGCGCGCTCACATACCTGCGCTTGGCCCTGCTCAGCTGCGTGGGGGTCAGCTGCACCTCTCCTGCCTGCAATCGGCTCATTTGGATGGCCCCCTGCTGGTCGTAGCCGCTCAGGGCGTTCAGGATGCGCACCCGGTCATGGCTGCCCAGCAGATTCATCAGGGAATAATAGAACGGCGCGGGGTAGACCTCCTGCTGATGCAGGATGACCCGGCGCAGATGCAGCGCGTCGCACTTGCCGGTGAAAAAGTCGATCACGGCCCGGCGCAGGGGATAGTTCATCACGCTGTCCAGACTGTCGCCCAGGCAGTAGGAGCGCAGCGCGCCGTAGGCCACCTTGTTGGAAGCGTCCTCCCAGACCTCGCCCAGCAGCACCGCCTCCGGGTCGGCCTGTTTGACTGCGCGGCGCATGGCGGAGACCAGCGGCATGGGCAGCTCATCCACCACATCCAGCCGCCAGCCGCAGGCGCCGTTTTTCACCCAGCGGGGCAGGATGCCTTCCTCCGGGTCCAGCAGATACTGCTGATAATCGGCGTTTTCCTTATTGACGGCGGGCAGGGTGTCGAAGCCCCACCACGTGCGGTAGCGGTCGGGGTACTGCTCGAAGGTATACCACGGATAATAGGGCGATTCCGGGCTCTGGTACGCGCCCAGCGAATCATAGCGGCCATAGCGGTTAAAATACAGGCTGTCGGAGCCGGTGTGGCTGAACACGCCGTCCAGCATAACGCGCATCCCACGGGCCTTCGCCGCCCGGATCAGTCCGTCGAAAGCCTTCCGGTCGCCCAGAATGGGGTCGATCTCGGCATAGTCGCCGGTATCGTAGCGGTGATTGGTACGGGCGCGGAAGATGGGATTCAGGTACAGCACCGTCACGCCCAGCTCCTGCAGCTCGTCCAATTTCTCCGCAATGCCCCGCAGGGTGCCGCCGAAAAAGTCCAGCGCCCGGTTGTCCCCGGTGACGGGGTCCGGATCCAGCAGCGGCCGTTCATCCCACTTCCTGTGGAAGACCGCTTCGGGGTGGGCGGCTTTGATCTTGCGGCTCCGGCCCGGATGCCCGGCTTTTTCATCCCGGAAGAAACGGTCGGGAAAAATCTGATACACCACCGCATGGCGGAGAAACTCCGGCGTCTGATAGGCCGGGTCGTAAACGGTGATCTGGTAGCTGCTGGGCTGGCCGTCATAGCAGGCCCCCACGCCGCCCAGCTGATCGTAGGACGTGCCGTAGCGCGCGTCGCCGCCGGGCCGGTGGATGATAAAATCGTACCAGAACAGCATGGGCGTTCCGGGCACGGAAATCGTGCTTTCAAAAAGATGCTCCCCGGCCTTCTGCATGGGATAGCGGGATTCGCCGCCGTCCCATGTGCGCAGGGTGACGTGTTCCGCTTCATCGCACAGAAAGCGGAGGGTAACGGAAGCGCCCGCGGGAACCGGACCGACGGGATCGCGATAGGCCGCGTCGTAGGAATCATGATAAAGCATGGCTTCCCGTTCCTCCTTCATACCTGACTTTGCATTTACGCCCTATCATATCATGAAACCGGCGGACGGTGCAAACTCTTCCGATATAAAAAACAAAAGGAGAAAAATCAGCCTGTCGAAAAACTCCTTCGTGGGAGTTGTCAGAGGGGCTGCAGCCCTTTTCGGCCCGCGCCGCAACGCGGCGTGGGCTTCGGCTCTGCGGAGCCCCTTGTGGGGCTGTCCTCAAGCCTTGCTGCGCTTTGCGCAGCCTTCCTCTGACTATATTCGTATCGACCGGCTGACCTGCGGTCGGCAAATTCCTCTGCAAGGTTTCGCCGTGCGCAGCACCCGG
>CAKUCE010000386.1 GCA_934643535.1 uncultured Clostridia bacterium
CGAGTGCTACCGGCGGTATGGCATCACGTTTGACAACACTTCCGTTTTGCACGAAGATGGGAGTTTCCGTGAAATGCCCGTGCTTGCCGACTGGTACGATGTGCTGCAAAGCAGTGCAGACACGAAGCACCTTGCCGTTGTGCTGGCGCGGTATGTGACCGGCTCGGCCTCCGCGATGGGCAGCCGGAATGAAATCGACCTCGACAACAAATACATTGTCATCGACACATCGGGTATGCCCGACGATCTGCTTCTGCCCGGCATCTTCTGGGCGACGGACATTGCAAACGACCTCATTTCCGGTGCCGGCGGGCAGCTCTCCGCGCTCATTTCAGACGAACTTTGGTCGCTTGTCGGCGCGAACTCCAATCCGCTGGCAGCGGGCTATATTCAGGAGATGGTCAAGACCATCCGCGGCCTCGGCGGTATCGCGATCACATCCACACAGGGTATGCAAGACTTGTTCTCTCTCGACAACGGCAAATACGGCAAAGGCATCCTGGATTCCAGCCGTATCAAGATCGTCATGCAGATGGAGGAACAGGAAGCCCGGCTGATTCAAAATGTTCTGAATCTCTCCGAGGAAGAAGTCCGTCAGATCACAAGATTCCGCCGCGGCGAGGGGCTTCTGTGCATTGGCTATAACCATGTACCTATCGCGTTCTACGCAACACAAAAAGAATACGACGCCATTACAACATCCCCAACAGATTTGCTGAACAGAAAGGAACGAGAAGCATGAACGAAGAACGCTTTGCAAAGGAAATGAAGAAGATCCAGTCGGTCGTCAGCAGGGCTTTACAGAAAGCCAATACGCTGACGGCACTTGCGGACGGCGGCAAAATGAGCCGCGAAAAATTGCAGCTTACGCTGGAGGAAACCGCGTATTTCTTTGAATCCGCGACGCTCTATCTGCGCACCCTCTGCGAAACACAGATGCCGGGCGCTGGCGGATACGGGCGGCGCGACGGGCTGGAGTTCCAGCTTCCGTCCGGGCACATCGAGATCGCGGGCGCGGGATGGGTCCATATGCAGATCGACACGCTTTTGCCGCACTGCCGGTATCTGCCAGCCGCATGGCTGACGGATACCGTGCGGCAGCTTTTGACAGCCTATATGCAGCACACGAACTTCCGCCTGCATTTCAAGCAGATGCTTTTGGTGATCGACGAACACAGCGATGTGGATGGGCGGCACGTTTTCGATCAGGACAACAAGGGGTGGAAAGCCGTAAGTAATGCGCTGAAAGGCTTGGTCATTGACGATGACGACCAGTACCACCTATCCGTCCACATGATGTCCAGCCGCAGCGCGGAGAACGTCTGCCACATCAGTCTGGTGCTGCCGGAATCCGCTGAGGAGTTCTTCCGCTTCCATCAGAAAGGCATTGCGTACAGTCCCTTGGAGCCATCCGTAATGGTCAATTTTTCGCTGGTTTCGGAGGCATCATCTGTACCGGCAACCTGCTGATGGCTTGGAACGGCAAAAAGTCCTTATCAATCAATGGGTCTTCATGTACCGACCCATCACGAGCCGTGAGAAAAGCTGTCATCTACGCAAACCCATCACGCGCGGCAGGAAAAATAGGCGTGTTTGCCGAAATTGTGATTGCGCCGGAACCTGCGCAAGAACGGTTTCGGCAAACCGCAGGAAAGGAAAGGTGGGAAAGCTGCATGATGCTCAGTCAACGTGATTTTGATATTCTGCGGTTGCTCCGCTGGTGCCGGATGATACGGTCAAAGGATCTTTTTGAATCGTTCTCCAAAGACGAAGTTATGAATCTCAGCGCCGCGCAGATGATCCGGTTTTCTGATGCGGCAAAAGCCTGGTGTCTGACGCCGTGCGGGAATCGTGTTCTGGGTTCCTCTGGGTTTACTCTGCCGCCTGCCAAGGCTCCAACGTACCGAGAACCGGATATCACGCGCAGACTGCGGCTGGCGCAGATCGTCACAACGGCGTATGCCGCCGGTGTCAACATATTTCTGACAAAGGAATCTGAATTGCAATCTCAGCCATCTTTGTTTTTACCTTTTCTACATCGCAATCGCGGCTCCAATCCATGGGGCAGCACCCGTGTGGCGGCGCTGCTCCACACTGGCAACCTCATGTGCGCGATCCACTGGGTCAGCCCCGGTATCGGCTGCGTTGCGCT
>CAKUCE010000387.1 GCA_934643535.1 uncultured Clostridia bacterium
TTCATCGGCGGCAGCACCACGGGCGGACTGGTGGTCTACGACGACAAGTACGCCTTTTCTCATCACGCCACCGACCCCGCGGGCGGCAAGCTGTGCAACGCTTTCGATCTGGTGCGCTGGCATCTGTTCACGCCGGGCGGCACCACGCCAGACGGCTCTCCGGTAGGCGATGAGAAGAATTCCATCAAGCGGATGCAGGAGTATGCCGCGCAGGATGAAGCGACCAAACGCCAGCTGGCCGAGGAGCGCAGCGCACAGGCCGTGGAAGAATTCGGTGATCTGGATACCGAGAATAATGCTTCCGTTTCATCGGGCAATGCTTCAGATGAAAACTGGCAGAACGCGTTGGAGATCGACAAGCAGGGCAAGGTGAAGGATAACCTCGGCAACCTCGCCCTCATTCTGCGCAACGATCCCAAGCTGAAGGATATCGCCTACAACATTCATCGCAGCGGCATCGACATCCGCAGGGATGTGGACAGCAAGACCACGCTTCCCTGGACGCAGCTGAAGCCCGGCTGGAACGAATCCGACCTGGGCGCGATTCAGATTTATCTGGAACGGATTTACAACCTGTACACCCCCAGCAAGCTGAAAAGCATCCTGATGGCCATCGCGGCGGAGCGCAGCTATCACCCTGTCCGGGATTACATCGAATCCCTTCCCGCCTGGGACGGCGTGCCTCGGGTGGACACGCTGTTCGTCGATTATCTGGGCAGCCCGGATACGCTGTACATTCGCGCCATCGCCCGAAAGATGATGGTCGCCGCTGTAGCACGCATCTATGAGCCGGGGATCAAGTTCGACAGCGTGGTGGTGCTGAACGGGCCGCAGGGCATGGGCAAAAGCTCTTTCTTCGCCAGGCTGGGCGGCAAATGGTTTTCTGACAGCCTGACCATCAGCGATATGAAGGACAAGGCCGCGCCGGAGAAGCTGCAGGGCTACTGGATTCTGGAATTGGGCGAGCTGGCGGGGCTGAAAAAGATGGATGTGGAAACGGTCAAGGCGTTCATCACCCGACAGGATGATAAATTCCGGCATTCCTACGGCTACAGCGTGGAGGATCATCCCCGTCAGTGCATCATCGTGGGCAGTACGAACAACGGCGACGGTTTTCTGCGCGACGTGACCGGCAACCGCCGCTTCTGGCCGGTGACCTGCACGGCCAATTCTCCGCATCGCCCGTGGAAAGTGGAGAACATCGTCCCGCAGCTGTGGGCGGAAGCCTGGCAATTGTATAAGAACGGCGAGAGGTTGTTCCTGACGCCCGAGGAAGAAAAACAGGCGGAAATGGAGCAGACGGCCGCGCTGGAGAGCGACGTCCGCGAGGGCATGATCGCGGAATATCTGAATACGCTGCTGCCGGAGGATTGGGATAAGATGGATCTGGCGGAGCGCCGAGGGTTCCTGCGCGGAGATCAGTTCACAGGCGGCAATCGCACGGGAACCATTCAGCGCACGACCGTCTGTGCCGTGGAAATCTGGGCGGAGTGTTTCGGAAAAGACCCTTCCACGATCAAGCGCTCCGATACCTATGATATCTTCGGTATGCTGATGAAAATCGGCGGCTGGGAGAAGTACAGCGGGAACAGGAACGGACTGCTGCGCCGTCCACCTTATGGGCCGCAAAGGTGCTATGTGCGAAAATGATTTGAACAGCTTGCCGCAAAAGGTCTACCTGTCTACAGATTGTGGGAGCACTTCACTCAGATTGTTTACGACGAGGCGTAACTTAGTGTAACGAAGGCCGATAATTACGCCTGTGGGCGTAACGGTAAAACATGGTTACGGTGTTCGTTTCAGTCCATTTACGAGTCCATATAATAGGAAAGGATTCATTACGTAACGTGTAAACTCAATTCTATATAGAGTATTTGAAAAAAGAGGGATAAAAGAGAAAATGAGCGCGTATATGCCCGAATGCCTGTACGCGCGCGCGGGAGAATACAACGCAACGTTTCAGGATTTGATGCTGTAAGGCTGGGAGTTTTAGGGTAGCGGCATTTTTGCCGTTGATCCTTTTGCTGTCAGCCTTTCTTTTGCCCGTTTTCTCCCCTGATTTCTCATGAGCCTGCAAAGTGTGGAATGCTAACGCCAAAGTTTGCT
>CAKUCE010000388.1 GCA_934643535.1 uncultured Clostridia bacterium
GACATGGGATATTGTAATGGTTTTCTTCCTTATTGTCAACCGCTTTTTTCCTGAATTGTTTTTTGTTCGTACTTTTCCGGACTTTTGGGGGGACTTTTTTACAAAATTTATTTTGTGTGAAATAATACCTTGACAGGTGATGTACTTCGATGTACAATTTATCCCGGAGGTGAGCTTATGGCACTTTCTGCGGATCTTCTTCGCGGATACACGGATACCATCATCTTAAAGCAGTTGTCGGACGGCGACAGCTACGGCTACCGCATCAGCAAGGCGGTGGCCGAGCAAAGCGGCGGCGGACTGGAATTAAAAGAAGCCACCCTTTACACCGCCTTCCGGCGGCTGGAGACCGCCGGCTGCATCCGCTCCTACTGGGGCGACGAACAAAGCGGCGCACGGCGGCGCTACTATTCCCTCACGGACGTAGGGCTGGAAAAACTGCTCAAGGACTGTGAAGCCTGGCGGGAGACCCGTCAGGTACTGGATCAACTGTTGGGAGGGGAACAAGAATGAACGATACCATTAACAAGATCGTAGCGCTTTTATTTGAAGATCTGGAAGAGACCGACGAGACTGCCGCGCTCCATGACGAGATCCTGCAAAACTGCCAGGAACGCTATGCCGACCTGACGGCGGGCGGCATGACGGCGGACGAAGCCACCAAGGCCGTCATCGACAGTCTGAACGGCATGCAGGAAATGCTGGCGGACTATCCCCGCAAGAATGTCCGTCCTGCCGCTCCAAAGGCTCCCGACTCCCCCGCAGCCGCCGAAAAAACAAACGCCACGGCCGATGACGGGGAAGATGAAGAGGAGCGGACGGAGCTTTACACCGGTATTCAGCAGGCCGTGCTCCGACTGGGCAGCGCTGATCTGCAGGTGCGCCGCTCTCCAGATGAAAACGTCCGCCTGACTCTCCGCGACCCCAATCATGTGCTGAAAACCCGCACGGAAGGCGACAGGCTGATCGTAGAACGTCAGGCAGGCGGAAAAACCGGCTCCTCCCGTCACATCAAAATGGACGGCGACTTCAAGTGGGACGGCAATCTGAGCGAGCTGATGAATAGCGTCAGCAAAATGATCTCCGGCATCTCCAAAGGGCTGGGCAGCATGGGCTTTTCCTCCGGGGAAGAGTTGACGCTGGAAATTCCGGACGGTCTGTTTCTGCAGGCGGAGACTTCTTCGGGCGACGCTTCGCTGGAAGGGCTGACACTGGAAGAACTGGTCCTCCGCACTGCCAGCGGCGATCTGAACTTGGAAGACGTGGCCGTTGAAAAAAGTCTCCGTCTCATTACCAAGAGCGGCGACGCACGCTGGTCCGGTTCCGCCATGCAGGCGGAGATGAACAGCGCCAGCGGCGATCTGACGCTGGAAAATGTCGATGTACAGAAGCATGCCCGGCTGGTCAGCACCAGCGGCGATGTGCGCTGGAACGGTTCCTGCGAACAGGCCGAGCTGGGTACCACCAGCGGCGACCTGCATATGGACGGCCTGACGGTGAAGCAGCATGCCCGCGTCACCAGCACCAGCGGCGACGTGCGCTGGGAGGGCGGCTGCCCCGAAGCGGAGATCAGCTCCATCAGCGGCGACCTGACGGTGGAAGGCCCCTTCAATGCCCTTTCCCTCAACACGGTCAGCGGCGACGTGCAGCTGCGGCCTGACGGGGAATTTCAGCGCATCGCGCTCAAAAGCACCTGCGGCAGCGTGGAGGTGGAGCTGCCGGAAGACGTTCATCCCCAGATCCGCTGCCACACCGTTTCCGGCAACGTTGACCGCGTCCCGGAAGGCCAGCCGGACAGCGGCAGTCTGCTGGATGTGAACACCGTTTCCGGCAATATTACCATTCAGTAACTTTCGCTCATTGAGGGAGGAATGTCTCATGTATCGCAGATCCAACGCCGAGGTAAAAATCCGTTTTGCTTCCGCCGAAGGGAGGGCCGAGACGTTCCGTCCCCGCCCGGAGGATACCTATCCCCTCTGGCTGTTCGGCCCCTGTCAATTCCGGGGGTTCTGAGCCTTTCAGACGGCCGGCCTTCGCGGCCGGTCGTTTTTTTGCTTTTTATCCGGTTCGGATATTGACAGGTTTGCCGGGCAGTGCTATAC
>CAKUCE010000389.1 GCA_934643535.1 uncultured Clostridia bacterium
GAGATCTTGCGAAAATACAAGGCGTTTTTCATAAGTATGGCGGGATGATGCGGACATATCAACTGTCGCAGGAAAAAATCTATTACGCGGATATCGCGTTTCTGCTCAATGAAGGTGCCATTGAAAAGGTACGCACCGGATACTATCAGTGGGTCGATTATGAAAACCTCAGCGAAGTCGCCACAGTAGTACGACTCTTTCCCGACGGTATTCTCTGTATGGATACGGCGCTGCGTCACTACGGCTACAGTGACCGGACACCGGTGGACTGGCATATTGCTGTGAACAAGTATTCCAACCGCTCACGTTTTCAAATCGATTATCCATTTGTGAAGCCCTATTTCGTCGCGCCGGAACTTCTCGAGCTTGGCCTTTGCGAGCAGAACATCGATGGGAGCGCGGTTAGAATATATGATAAGGAGCGCGTGATTTGTGATTGCCTGCGTTATCGAAACAAAATGGACAAGGAACTGTTCAATAAAGCAATCCAGGGCTATATCAACGATACAAGCAAAAACATCCCGAGGCTAATGGAATATGCCGCGCCGCTTCGCTGTGCGACGCTGGCGAAGGATTTGATTGGAGTGTGGCTATAATGACCGATATGGCGGCGTCCGTGCTTGCAAGACTGAAGAACAAGGCCAAGACCGGCGGTATTAGCTATCAGCAGTGCCTGCAGTTGTTTTTCCAGGAGGAGTTCCTACGCAAGCTCTCCGCTTCAAAATACAAAGACAATTTGATCCTGAAGGGCGGACTTTTCATTTATACGCTAACCAACTTTGAGAGCCGCGCAACCATCGATGTAGACTTTATGCTCCGCGGCCTATCTAACGATATGGTGCGCATGGATGAAATCATTGCAGAGATTCTCGCTGTTCCGACCGGCAATGATTTCATCACCTTCAAGGCGCTCCCTACGGAGCCAATTGCCGCCAATCGGAAGTATCACGGTGTCAGCACGCAGATCACCGGGTATATCAAGAATGTTCGTGTTCCGCTCAGCGTTGATATCGGCGTCGGAGACGTTATTGTTCCCGGCGCAAAGGCACGCACGATCAAAACACAGCTTGAGGGCTTCGATGCGCCGGAGATCATGACCTATTCTGTCGAAAGCACCATCGCAGAGAAGCTGGACGCTATTCTGCAGCGCTTCGAGCTTACCGGCCGGATGAAGGATTTTTACGACATCTATTATCTGTCGCAGACCTTTAACTTCGATGGTCTGAAGCTCCAAACGGCCATTGCGGAAACGCTCCGGAACCGCGGCACAGATTACAGCGCCGATAGCTTCCACCGTATTGCGGCGCTCGTAAACGACGAGAACATGCAAGTCAGGTGGCGGCACTTCCTTCGCACGCTGCACAACCCCGATATTCCCTTCTCGCAGGTTATGGACGGTATCGCCGCCTTTATTGAGCCGGTATGGGATGCGTTCATAAAAGGAAACAAATCCCAGAAGCAGTGGGACGCAAGCGCCATGAATTGGGCTTGATTGCTTGACGTGCTTAACGAACTTGTTATCAGTCCGCTTTTTAGGACATATGAAGCATTATAATACGACTGTGATGAGAAAAAGGCCTTGTTGTTGGCGATGTCCAGTCCGGCAAGACCGCGAATTATCTCGGGCTCATCAACATGGCTTATGATTATGGCTACAGGATTGCAGAGCTACCGGAGATAAGCTCCAATTCAGATAGGAAAGAATCCACATTATACCGCAGAAGCCAAAATCAACTGGGCACTGAAACGCGAGCACCTATCATTCTGAACACGGGCAAACCTGCGATTTGACGCTTTTTCAATCGCCGATTTGGCAACTACAGACCTTCGCATAGGGGGACTGTTGGCCAATTACCCTTTAGAAAAACTGGTCAAGTACGATTTGCCAAATCGTACTTGACCATTCTCCTGTCAAATCTGCAAATTGCTTTTTCGCACATTGGCGCTTTCGGGCTGACTACGGTATTATGTGGCTGAAGGAAAAATCACAACCGCAGACACAAAAGGAGGAGGAGGAGACCCAGCAGGTCTTTTCAAGGATATTGAACACCGGTATCCAGAACTTACCGGAGGATTCCATGCAAACATTG
>CAKUCE010000390.1 GCA_934643535.1 uncultured Clostridia bacterium
AGCTCAGCGATGCGATCTGCGAGGAACATCAGCTTTCAGTCATTCGGGATCCGCAGAACAAAACGGTTTCCTATGACGAATGGCAAGGCAATCAGCGGCGCTTCACCCATCGGGACGAGCTGCGAATGATCATTGATACGGCGCTGCGGATGCAGCCTGACAGTTTTGATGCGCTGATGCAGCTGCTGGAAGAGGCCGGCTGTCGCATCAAGCGCGGCGCGCAAATCAGCATCAAGCCGCCGGAGGGAGAGAGGTATATCCGGCTCGATACGTTGGGGCCGGAATACGATGAAGCATCTTTGCGCCGGACGCTGGCACACGATCATGTGCATATTCCGAAAATCCCGCGAGGCGATTTCACCGAAAGTCAGGTCAAGCGATTGGTGGATATCGAAGCAAAGCTCCGCGCCGGGAAAGGGAAAGGTTATCAAGTCTGGGCTGAGCGGAACAACATCGACGCAAAAGCGCAGATGATCATTTTCCTGAAAGAGCATCACATCGGTTCGCTGGAAGAACTGAACGATCAGATTCAGGAATTGACGGATCAGCAAAACGCACTGAAAGCTTCTATCCGGGGAAAGCAAAATCGGATGAAGGAGATCAATCGGCAGCGGCAAGCGATCCGGGATTACAGCCGGACGAAAGAAGTTTATACCCAGTATCGGGAATCCGGCTGGTCGGTGAAATTCTATCAGGAGCATCGGCAGGAGATCGAAGATCACAGAAACGCCCAGGCGGTTTACTCGTCGCTCGATGGAAAAATGCCGACGCAGAAAGAGCTGACGGCGGAATACGATGAGCTGAAGGAGCAGAAAGAAAACGATCAGGCAGCGCTCGATGAACTGAAGCCGAAGCTCACAAACCTGAAGCACATTCGATATAACTTCGATGTACTGGAAAGAGACAGCGCACTAAACAGTAACCAACATGTCATACCAAAAGATCACCACTACGATGAACACGGTGCTAACCATGATGACGAATCCCGCTGATTCGCAAAACAACCACAGCGCCTGCGCTGGTAAAAGGGGCTTGGGGGCCGTGCCATCCAACAAGCAAAGTGCAAAAGGTGCTACCTTTGCCCTGCTTGCTACTATGCTCCGGGGCTGGTTTCTGGAGACCATGGAACCGTGTATCCGAAAAAAGAAATTTCATTTCGTGAAAACTTTTGGCCCTCGAAGTCCAGTAAAATCGTCATTTCAGAAAATCAGGCGGTCGTAAAAATGCCAGTAAAGCCTTACGCTGCAACGCTTTCCGAAGTTTTCAAAACGTGAAAACGATTTTGAAGGCCATGTGATATGGTGACGATGAAAGCCCGAGCGTAAGGCTTCATCCCTTCGATTTCCCGTGCAGGAAAAGCTATCCTGTGCGTTCACATAAAGCCGCCCTGCGTCATGCCGTCGCGAAGCATGATCCGAACGCAGGACGGCAACGAAAATTCTCCTGACTGTGTGATCGGACGCACAGCAGAATCATAGATCACGATGAACAGAAGAAAGAAAAACGAGGAGAGAGCGAATGAACAACATGCTGATCCGGAAGATCAGAACCCTGGCACACAGGGAATGCTGCAATTACATTGATGGGAAATGTATCGAAGATGGAGAGTGCGCTGTCATCAATCCACGATATCCGACGATTCATGACGGGGCTGTTGACTGCGATTATTTTCTGGAATGCGTGCTGCCCATCGATCCGGAATTGAATCGGATCATTTGGGCAGAACTGCTCCGGGAAGAAGATGCGATCCGACCGAATGTGCGAACCTGCGCCTGGTGTGGCGGAGCATTCATTCCCAACAGTGGCCGGCAGCAGTACTGCCTGCACTGCAAACCACTTCATGAGCGGCTCCGTAACCGGGACAAACAGCGCAGCTATTATCATCGAAAGCAGATGAAAAGCACGTGATTTGTTACCGGTTAGCGCCTCAGAAAGCCTTGCATAGCAGGGCTTTCCGTGGCTGGTTCAAGCATGGGATGAAGAATGAATCGTCCCCGTCAAAAATTGGATTCTAACCGGTAACAAAACGGCAGGTGCAGTCAAACAGAAGAAAGTTTACAACTTTTTATCGCTTTAAAGCGTGAAA
>CAKUCE010000391.1 GCA_934643535.1 uncultured Clostridia bacterium
CAAAGGCGGATCGTTTGTAACCGTTGTGCGGCTTGAAACAAAGCTCAGAGCCACTCTCACAGAACAGCAAAAGGCTCTGTTCGAACAAATTAAAAAAACGGATGCAGAAATTACGACCGGCATGAGCTACAAGCGTTCACAAACGGATTTCGATTTGCATCGCGGCTGATGATGGAAGTCTACGAGCCGACACCTGAATTAGAACCGTAACAAAGTAAGATAATCGGAAACGGGATCGCAGAACTATACCCATAGAACTAAACCCACTGAGTATATATTACAGCAGAAAAATAAATAAAGAGTAAATCTTTTCTCTGCCGAAACAGCCGCAGAAAACGCCCCGTACGCCGAGCAAATGGAAAATCGGGTAAACAACCAACCAAGCCGCACAAAGGCGAAATACGGCGCTGTAAACGGCGTGTACACTCTTTTTCCTTTTCTGCCGTGAAACTGAAAGTTCTGCATAAATCAGCCGTTGTTTTTGAGAAACTACGCCTTATTCCGCAAAAATCGGCAGCGGTACGAAAATAAGCAGGAGAAAGCCGAGGGGCCACGCTGCTTCCCCTCGGCGGCTCACGGCGGACGGCAACGCCGACCGCAAGGTTCTGACCTATGAGCTGACCCACGCATTCATTTCTGCGGTCTACATTAACGATCTCGACAACATAGAAATCGTCTGGAAGTTCAAGGACTTCCTCACTACATCAGAAGGAGAATCCAAATGAAAGTATTTCTTTATATACGCGTTGCCTGTGCAGATCAGCTTGCGGCAGCAAGCCAGCGTGAAGAGCTGGAACGCTATGCTAAGGATAAAGGTTATGAGGTAGCTGCTGCGGTTGCCGCAGACGGCATCTCCGGCGTCCATACGGAAGGCATCATGAACTTCTTGCTGAACGAAGCCAAGCGTCAGGGCATCGGCACGATTCTCACCCGTGACACCTCACGGATCAGCCGGGACACTTCCTCTTTCATGGGATTTGAGCGAAAGTTCAGAGAGAATGGCATCCGGTTCGAGTATCTGTCCAAGCCTGACAACGAGCTTCCGGTTACTCCGATGATGGAGGCGTTTGAGACGGCGTATAAGAAACGTCGCACAAAGAACGGAAAAAGAGCATAGATCAGCAGACAATATGTTTTTTCTGAGCTTCAAAAAAGGAGGACATATCAGAATCAAAGCAAGAATAGACGAGAAGTGCTTGACTTCGGCTGGGAGCAAAGCAGCATACGAGAAAATACTGGAATATGTCTCAGAGCATACTGGACTGAAAGTCAGCCACCTCTATATCTTTCAGGCGAAGCAGGAATACGGCATCATTGAGAGAGGAATATACCTCGCTGAAATCCGAAAACGACAAGTAGCCCTGATGCCTATCTGAGAAGCAAAAAGCAAACGCAACGGCGCCGAAACACTTCGGGATGATGTAACCGAATATAAAAGGACAAATTAAGTTAGGATGTGCAGTAGATGCTCCATTTTGCTGTCCCACTCTCTGCTGGAATCGGCGCACTCTTTCAGTTCAGTTTCGACTTCAGTATTTATTGGCAAGTTTTTCTTATAGCGGATGGTATGCTCAAGGCTTGCCCAGAAGTCCATAGAGATTGTACGGAGTTGTATCTCCACCGGTACATGGATCTCTTTTTCCGCAAAGAATACCGGCAACCGGATCGTCAGGTGCAGGCTGCGATAGCCATTTGGCTTAGGGTGTGAAATATAATCTTTCTCTGTGATGATTTCAATGTCAGACTGTTTTTTTAAGCACTTTGCCAAAAAGAACACATCCTCCTAGAAAGAGCAAATCACACGCACACCGGCAACATCCATGATATTTGCCTGCATGGTCGGAAAATCCAGAGGAAGTCCGCGCTTCTGCATCTTATTCATAATGCTGGACGGCGACTTCAAGCGGCTTTTCATACTTTCTATCGGATTGCGATCATGCTGCAATGAAAATTCCTCATTCAAAATTTCCAACCGGCTTTCAAGCGCTTTCAGCGCACAGCGGTATTGCAGCATGACTTCCTGATACCTGCGATTTTCGCTTAAAAGGCGCTGGCATTGCAGATCATCCAAGCC
>CAKUCE010000392.1 GCA_934643535.1 uncultured Clostridia bacterium
GGGAACTGAAAAAGCTGGAAGGGCCTTTCGATGTGGTGTTTTCCACCTATGCGCCGCTGAGCGTCCATCAGGCGGCATACCGGGCGAAAAAGTCCGGCCTTGCGCGGAAGTGGATCGCCGATTTTCGGGACGAGGTGGGAATGCCCTTCCGCTGGCTGGAGCCCTTCCACCGGCGGTATATGCGGATGCTGCGGAAAAACGCCGACCTGCTGACCGCCGTTTCGGAGGGTTTTTTGGAAATGATGGATTTTTCCCAAGCAGGCCGGATGCTGTCCAACGGCTTTGACCGGGAGGATCTGCCGGAAGCCGGGAACGAGCCTTCCCGAACGGACGACGCCTTCCGGGTGGTGTACTGCGGCCATCTGAAGGAGGGCCGGCGCAACGTAGCCTGCCGGGACGTCCGTCCCATGTTCCGCGCCCTGAAAAAGGCGGCGGACGCAAAGCTGCTGCCCATCGAACGGCTCCGGCTGGTCTACTGCGGCGATGAGAGCGAGCTGTTCCGGGCCTATGCGGCGGATTGCGGACTGGAAGCCTGCGTGGAGGATCACGGCAAGGTCAGCCGGGCGGAGTCGCTGGCGCTGCAGCGGGGCGCGGACGTGCTGCTGATGGCTTCATGGTATCTGCGGGGCCAGAAGGGCATTCTGACCGGCAAGCTGTTTGAATATATGATGATGGACCGGCCCGTGATCTGCTGCACAGCGGGCGACCTTGCAGGCAGCGAGCTGAAGCAGGTGCTGGCCGAAACGGGCGTGGGCTTCTGCTGCGAGCAGGCCGCCGGAGAAGCGGAGCTTCAGGCGCTGGAAGCCTATACGGCGAAGCTGATCCGCCGCTGGCGGGAAAAACAGCCGCTGATGCAGGAAAAGAACCAGACGGCTGTGGAACAATATCATTACCCTCAACTGGCACAAAAGCTGGATCATTGGATCCGGGAACTGGAAAGGGAGGATGCATGATGAAGAAATTCCTTCGTTGGAACGCGCTGCTGCTGGCGCTGTGCTGCTGCCTGACCGCCTTCGCCATGGCGGAGACGGAACCGGTGGTCATCACCACCAGTGTGGATACCCTGACCGTGGCCGTGGGCCGCATCGCGGATTACGAGCTGTCCATTTTGCCTCACAGCGCCAAAAAAGGCTATACCTTTACCATCAGCGACGAAACCGTGGCCGAGGTGCTGCGGGATGGCCGCGTCAAGGGCCTGAAGCAGGGAAACTGTACCCTGACCATCGGCAGCAAGGTGGACCCGACGGCCACCAAGGTGCTGGATGTGATCGTGGTGCAGCCGGCTCGGAGCGTCAAGGCCCAGCTGGATCAGGAAACCGTTTTTGTGGGCCGGACGGCGCAGATCACCGCCTCCGTCAGGCCGGAGGACGCGACCCTGCAGGGCGTTCTCTACGACAGCCGCAGGCCCGAGGTGGCCACGGTGGATGCAAACGGCGTGGTCACGGGCGTAAGCCGGGGCAGCGCCACCATCCGGGTGAAGTCGGAGGACGGATACGCCCAGACCAGCGTGACCGTGCAGGTGCGCCAGCCAGCCGAAGAGATCCGGCTGGAGCTGGCCAAAGGCACGGTGCCCGAAAACAAAACGGAGACCGTGAAGGCCACCGTGCTGCCCAAGGATACCAACAACAAAAAGCTGACGTGGACCTCCTCCGATCCGAGCATCGCCACGGTGAACGAGGACGGCCGGGTGAAGGGCCTCCGGCCCGGAACGGTCACCATTACCGCCGCCAGCGCCGAGGCGCCCGAGGTAACCGGCTCCATCGATGTGCAGGTGGTTCGGCTGGCCAAGTCCGTGGCCTTTGTGCAGAAGGAATACGACGTTATCATTGGGCAGACGGCGCAGCTGTCCGTCACCGTCAGCCCGGAGGATACCACCGACAAATCCGTGACCTACCAGTCCAACAATCCGAAAAAGGTTTCCGTGGACGAAAACGGCGTGGTGACGGCGCTGGCTGCCGGAAAGGCCACCATTACGGCCACCACGGCAGACGGCTCCCGCCGTCAGGCCACGACGGTGGTGAAGGTGATCGTCCCGGTGACGGGGGTTCACTTCGACACGCCGGACGCCCGGG
>CAKUCE010000393.1 GCA_934643535.1 uncultured Clostridia bacterium
CTGCGAAACCACGCCGGAAGGCTATACCATCATCCGGGATTACCGTATTACCGACCCCGACTATGTGCCGCCGGAAACGGCTGAATGAATGCCCATGACCATTGGCGAAGCATATCGGAACGCCTGCCGTGAACTGGTGGAAAAAGGGATCCCTGACCCAAAGGAAGACGCCTGCCTGATGCTGACGCATATCACAGGTCTTTCTTCCATGGAGATTCGTCTGACAAAGGCAGAACAGCCCCTTTCCATCGAGCAGGAGCAGCTTTTAGCGTCGCTCCTGCTTTCGCGCGCCCGCAGGATTCCGCTGCAGTACCTGCTGGGTGAACAGTGGTTCTACGGCCGTCGTTTTCAGGTGGACAGCCGGGTACTGGTTCCCCGTCAGGAGACAGAGACCCTTTGCGAGCTGGGCGTTGCTTTTCTGAAAGAAAGAAAAGCAGAGCATCCGTCGGTGCTGGACCTGTGTACCGGCAGCGGGGCCATCGCCGTTACGCTGCAATGTGAATGCCCGACTGCGTCCGTGACGGCCTCTGATCTCAGCAGTGGGGCGTTGGAATTGGCGGGAGAAAACGCCGCATTATACGATTCCCCCATTCGTTTTGTTCTGGGGGATCTCTGGGAGCCGCTTTCCGGCCAGCGATTTGATCTGATCCTGTCCAATCCGCCCTACATTCCTACGGAGGAATGCAAAAGCCTTCAGGAGGAAGTACGGCAAGAGCCGCGAATGGCGCTGGACGGCGGATGCGACGGTCTGGACTTCTACCGCAGGATCGCTTCCGATGGTTGGAAACATTTGCGCTCCGGCGGAATGCTGGCCATGGAGGTCGGCGACGGACAGGCGGAAGCGGTAGCGAGTCTGCTTCGCATAGAAAAGCACTATCGAGAAATTCAAATTCACCACGACCTGTACGGCAAGGAGCGGATCGTCAGCGCCCGTTCCAGCCGTAGCCCCTCTCTTGCTTGAAACACGGCATATTTAAAGTAAGAAAGGAAACGGACCGAATATGTTTGAAAAATTTGACTGGCTGCTGGATCGCTATCAGGAGCTTTCTGAAGCGCTCAGTCAGCCGGATATCATTGCCAATCAACCCAGGTGGCAGGCGCTTTTGAAGGAACATGCCTCGCTGGAGCCTTCTGTGGAAGCATACCGGGAATATCAGCAGATCCTTCGGGAAGAAGCGGAAGCGCAGGAAATGCTGGAAGTGCCCGAAATGGAGGAACTGGCCAAAAGCGAACTGAATGATCTGCGGGAACGACGGGAGCAGCAGGAACACAAGCTCAAGCTGCTGCTGTTGCCCAAAGATCCGGACGCCGATCGTAATGTAGTCGTTGAGATTCGTCAGGGGGCAGGCGGTGATGAAGCGGCGTTGTTCGGCGCGCTGCTTCTGCGCATGTATACCCGTTATGCCGAGCGTCATCACTTCCGGGTGGAACCGGTCAGCTACAATATGACGGAGCTGGGCGGCGTAAAGGAAGCGGTATTCACCATGATCGGTCAGGGCGCGTTCAGCCGGCTGAAATATGAAAGCGGCGTTCACCGGGTACAGCGTGTGCCCAGCACCGAGGCCAGCGGACGGATCCACACCAGCACCTGTACGGTGGCGGTTCTGCCGGAAGCGGAAGACGTCGAAGTCACCATCAATCCCAATGATCTGCGCATCGACGTATACCGTTCCACCGGCCACGGCGGTCAGTGCGTCAACACGACGGACAGCGCCGTTCGCATCACGCATCTGCCCACCGGTCTGGTCGTGACCTGTCAGGATGAAAAAAGCCAGATCAAAAACCGCGACAAGGCCATGCGGGTCCTGAAAAGCCGTCTGTATGACAAACTCCGTGAGGAAAAAGACAGCGCCTACGCCGCCGCCCGCCGGGGGCAGGTCGGCACAGGCGACCGAAGCGAGCGAATCCGTACCTACAATTTTCCGCAGGGGCGGGTAACGGATCATCGGATCGGCCTGACGCTGTACCGCATCGACGAGATTATGGACGGGGATCTGGACGAGATCATTGATGCGCTGCTGCTGGCGGAGCAGGCGGAAAAGCTGAAAGAACTGGGAG
>CAKUCE010000394.1 GCA_934643535.1 uncultured Clostridia bacterium
GCCCCCATTTCGCCCACGAATACCTGATAGCTGGGGGTCAGCTTTTCCCGAATGGTACGGGTCACGCCCATGGGCGTATTGAAGCTGGCAGGGGTAATCAGCGTCGTATATTTTTCACTGAGAATGGTGCCCAGAATGTGCTTGACAGAGGTCTTCCCGTAGCTGCCGGTAATGCCGATCCGAATAAGCCCCGGAATAGCCAGCAGCTTCCGCCGCGCGTCCCGGAAATACAACTCGCTGATGGCCTTTTCAATGGGCCACGCCAGCAGACCGGCCAATGCAACCACCATCGGCAGAAGCACCGGCCAGAGGAACAGCAGATTCCAAACGACGATGATGCGCTGAAAAAGCCAGCCCAGCGCAGCCAGCACCACGGCCAGCATCACCATCAGGCGCTTCATGCGGCCGGTGAGTACAAAGGCCTTTTTGGCGTGCTTTTCGCTGAAAAATTTGCCGATCCCGATTCCAGCCAACGCTGCAGCCGCCAGCAGTCCCAGCGTGATTGTCCAGATCAATATCACAGAAGGAGGCGTTTCCGAGGTTTGAAGGGCATGCATATACCATGCATTTTGCAGCGTAAACAGAATCAGGCATACGACCGCCGAGCAGATTCCCGGCAGAAAGGCGTGCTTTCGGTTCCGGTTCAGGGTGCGGAAATAGCCGGGAAACTGATAGCTTTCCAGCTGAAAATAATGCAAAAGCCCACGGGCAGCAAAAAAACAGCAGAGCATGGGCACCAGCGCAAACGTGATTTCCCGGGCCATTATCATTCCCTGCCATACCTCCAGATCAACAACGTTCACTTGCTTCCTCCCAGAAAAAATTCCTTTACAATGAGTAAGAAGCGCTGCCATTCTTCGATAAACGCGAAATGGCTCCGCCCTTCGAAGACGATCAGCGCGGCGTCGGGAATCTGTTTTTCCATCTGCTGGCCCATCCAGAGGGGCGTTTCCGTGTCGTCGCTGCCCCAGATCAGCAATGTTGGAGCGGAAATCGCGGGAAGCAGCGGCAAAAGATCCTGATTGACCACCTTCACGAAGGTGCTGCGCATGACCTCGTTCAGTTTGTAGTAATCGGGGGAACCATACTTCCGGCGAAGGCGGTCCTGCAAACGCTCCATCCAGCCTCGCAAAAGCGGAACTTTTTTGAGCATGCTGCACCATCGGTTCAGCCGCTTGAAACGGGCCTGACGCTTTTGCTGCGCTTCACTGACCGGCTTGCGAATGCCGGCCCCGCCGGTAATGACCAGTCGATCAACCCTTTCGGGCTGATGGGAAGCCAGCCACAGGGCCACCCGTCCGCCAAAGGAGTGAGCGACGACGTTGACGCTAGGCAGAGACAGTTCGTCAAGCAGCAGGACGATCTGCTCGGCATAATCCGGCACGCCCCAAGGCTCCGGCGGATCGCCGCTTTTTCCATGGCCCGGAAAATCCACCGATAAAACGGAAGCGCCCTCGGAAAGTCCGTTTTCAATAAAGGAAAAAATGGAGCTGTCGCAGCCCCAGCCATGCAGAAGAAGCACCACCGGTGCGTCAGCTTCTTTCCTGCGCTGCCACTGATAGTACAGACGGCAGTTTTTCAGCGTGGTTTCCAATCCGTTCAGCACCCCCATTTTCCCGTTTCCCTGCTATTTTACCCTATCTTATGCAAAAAGAAAAGTCAAAATCGGTTTTCGCCCGGAAACGCGGCGAAAATATATCGTCTTTTTTGTTCGCTAAGGCAAAATTCCGAGCGGCACCAGCCGGGAACGTCCACGACGGACTCCAGGCGGCAGCCCAGTCTTTCGCAGGTACGGATACTGGGACGATTGTCGTCATCCGTAGTGATAACAAAGGAATTCAGGCCAAATTCCCGGAAAACGGGCAACGCCAGCCGACAGGCCTGCAATGCGTAATGCCGTCCCTGATAAGGCGGATCCACGTGATAGCCCACATGGCCCAGATAGAAAAGCGCCGGCAGGCTATGTTGCACACCGAAAAAGAAATAGAGATAACGGATTTCGGCACAGGCGCAGCCGAGAAAGGCTCTGCCTACCAACGCACTA
>CAKUCE010000395.1 GCA_934643535.1 uncultured Clostridia bacterium
CATGGGCGTTACCCGTACCATTCGGGAAAAGCTGACCCCCAGCTATCAGGTGTTCGTGGGCGAAATGGGGGCGCGTCACGTGGGCGACATCAGGGAAATGTGCCGGCTGGTGCATCCCACGATCGGCATTATTACGTCCGTAGGCCCGCAGCATCTGGAAACCTTCAAGTCCATTGAGCGAATCGCAAAGACCAAGTATGAACTGATCGACGCTCTTCCCGAAGAAGGCTCCCACAGTTATTTTTACAACGACGGCAGCTATTGCCTGCAAATGTATCAGAAAACAGAAAAAACGAAAACCCTTTGCGGGCCTGATGAAAGCGCGGACGTCTATGCGACGGACTGCCGCGTTTCCGGCGAAGGAAGCGCCTTTACCCTGCATATAAAGGAGAAGGGCTGCATTGAATGCCATACCCGCCTGCTGGGCGCGCATAGTATCCAGAACATTTTGCTGGCTGCCGCAGTTGCCTCCGATCTGGGACTGAGCCTGAAGCAGATCGCCCACGGCGTCGAAAAACTTCAGCCGGTCAAAAACCGTCTGGAACTGATGAGCTCTCCGGGCAGCTTCACCATTATCAACGACGCTTTCAATTCCAATCCTGTCGGCGCGAAGGCTGCGCTGGAAGTGCTTCGCCAATTCCCGCAGCGGCGCATCATCATCACGCCCGGCATGGTGGAGCTGGGAGAGAAGGAAGCGGAATACAACCGGGAGTTTGGCCGACAGATGGCCGCCTGCGTCGATATTGCCATCATCGTGGGCAAGGGACGCGCCGTCCCCATTCTGGAAGGCTTGAAGGAAGCGGGTTTCCCGGATGAAAACGCCTATCGTGTCGACAGTCTGGAAGAATCCACCCGGCTGCTGCATACGCTGGTAAAACCTGCTGATACGGTGCTGTATGAAAATGATCTGCCGGATCACTATCAGGAAGCCTAGTCGGCTGATCGGTAAGCATAAGAGTTTTGGAGGAAGATAAACCATGAGCAAAATTCAACTGGGCGTTATGTTTGGCAGCCGGAGCTGCGAGCACGAGGTTTCGATCATCAGCGCCGTACAGCTGATGCGGGCCGCCGATCGTCAGACCTATGACGTGATCCCGATTTATATCAGCAAAAAGGGCGAGTGGTTTACCGGAGATCCGCTGTTTGATATTGCGACCTATACGCCCTTTGACGAAAACCGTAAGGGAATCCGCCGGGTGCAGCTGGACCTGACGGCCGGTTCCCGGGCCCTGATCACCCGTGAGCAGGGCAAGGGCCTGTTTGCTAAGGAGCAGCAGGTGATCGTCGCTCGTCTGGATTGCGTGATCCCTGTATTTCATGGGCTTCATGGCGAGGACGGAAGCGTGCAGGGCCTTCTGGAGCTGTGCAACATTCCCTATGCCTCTTCCGGTATTGGCGCTTCCGCCATCGGCATGGATAAGGTCTATATGAAGCTGTTCTTCCAGGGCTGCGGTTTCCCGGTGCTGCCGGGCCGCTGGTTCCTGCGGGCGGATTGGGAAAACGATGCCGAAGGGGTCATGGACGACGTTGAAAAGAATCTGCCGTATCCCGTGTTTGTCAAGCCTGCTTCGCTGGGCTCTTCCATCGGCGTGACGCGGGCCAATGACCGTGCTTCGCTGAAGGAAGCACTGGAGCTTGCCTTTGAGTTCGACCGTAAAACGTTGGTGGAAAAGGGTCTGTGCGAGCCGTTGGAACTGAATTGCTCCGTACTGGGCTACGACGGCGACGCCAAAGCCAGTGAGATCGAAATGCCCATTTCCGGCGGCGAGCTGCTCACCTTCATGGACAAATACGGCAGCGGCGGAAATTCCACCAAAGGCATGGCCTCCCTCAAGCGCGTGCTTCCTGCGCCCATCGAGCCGGAGCTGAAGGAGCGCATTCAAACGCTGTCGGTGGATATTTTCAAAGCCATGGACTGCAAGGGTGTGGTTCGGATTGACTATATGTTCGACAATGCGTCTCAGGAGCTGTATATCACCGAGATCAACACCATCCCCGG
>CAKUCE010000396.1 GCA_934643535.1 uncultured Clostridia bacterium
GTTTCAGCCTGGACGGCATCAAGGGAAGGACGGTGGGAGACGGGCAGCACGGGACGGCACGGTTTGCCGGTAAGGGGGAAATACGGCGCACGTTCCACCGGGTGCGGTTCCGGCCGCGGGCGTGGAGACGGGGAAAGCATCTTCCAAAGGTACAGGGGCTGGTGGTGGGCTGTGAAATGCGCGGCAAACGTGTGACGGCGCTTGTGGACGGCGACGATATCCATGCAATGATGGTGGCGGGGAGCGGCGCGGGAAAAACCGCGTACTTCCTGTATCCGAATCTGGAATATTGCTGTGCGGCGGGGATGAGTTTCCTCACATCGGATACAAAGGGCGACCTCGCGCGAAATTACGCGGGCATCGCCAAAGACATATATGGGTATGATGTTTCGGTTTTAGACTTGCGCAATCCGGCGTGCAGTGACGGCAACAACCTGTTGGATCTTGTCAACAAGTACATGGACGCATATATGGCGCACCCGGACGATCTGGCAAGCAGGGCGCGGGCGGAGAAGTATGCGAAGATCATTGCGAAAACGGTCGTCACATCCAGCAGCGGGACAGAGCATGGACAGAACTCCTATTTCTATGACGCGGCCGAAGGCCTCATCACCTCCGTGATCCTGCTGGTCGCGGAATTCTGTCCGCCGGAGACAAGGCACATCGTTTCAGTGTTCAAGCTGATACAGGATCTCCTGTCTCCGTCCGGCCAGAAAGGAAAGAATCAGCTGCAGATGCTTTTGAGCCTCCTGCCGCCCGAACACAAGGCGAGGTGGTTTGCGGGGGCGGCGCTCACCGCGGGAGAGCAGGCGATGGCGTCCGTTCTTTCCACGGCAATGGCGAGTTTGAACGCGTTTCTGGATTCAGAGCTTGAGCAGATGCTGTGCTTTTCAACCAAGATTGACGCGGAGAAATTCTGCCGTGAAAAGTCCGCTGTGTTCGTGGTGCTGCCGGAGGAAGACAGCAGCAAATATTTCATGGTGAGCCTGCTGGTGCAGCAGATGTACCGGGAGATCCTTGTGGTGGCGGACGGACAGGGCGGCGCGTTGAAAAACAGGGTGATGTTTTTTCTGGATGAGCTGGGATCGCTTCCGAAGATAGAGTCGCTGGAGCTGATGTTCAGCGCAGCGCGTTCGAGGCGGCTGAGCATCGTGGGGATCATCCAGTCCTACGGACAGCTGGAACGGAACTACGGGAAAGAGGGCTGTTCCATTATCCTGGACAATGCGCAGGATACCATCGCGGGAGGGTTCAGCCCCGCGGGCGATACAGCGGAACAGGTGTCGCGCCAGCTGGGAGAGCAGACGGTGATGACGGGGAGTGTGAGCAGGGGGAAAAGCGACCCGTCCCGCAGCCTGCAGATGATGGGGCGGCGGCTGATGACGCCGGATGAACTGAAATCAATGCCCAAAGGGCAGTTTATCGTGATGAAGACAGGGCGGCGTCCAATGCTGTCCAAACTGCGGCTGTTCCTGGATTGGGGCATCACATTTACAGAGCCGTATGCATTGGAGCAGCATGCGCAGCGGGAAGTGAAATATGCGGGGAGCAAAGAGTTGAGAAGGAAGATACTGAAAGAGTACGGTATCCCGCCGGGGCAGCAGATTGTACCGGGGCAGGAGCGGTTCCCGGAGCGGCAGAAGCTGGGGCTGATGCAGGAGAACGTGTGAGCGGCTGGTTTGATACCATTTGGGCGGATGACCTGCCCAGCCGGGCTGTGACGGTATACATGTATCTGCGCAGCCGTGCGGACAGGGAAGGGAAATGTTTCTCCTCCGTCCGAACGATCAACAGGGACACAAAGCTGTCCATGAGCACGGTACGCCGGGCGCTGGATGATCTGGTCAATACCGGTTACATACAAAAGCAGCCCCGTTGGAGAGCCAACGGGGCCAAGAGCAGCAACCAATATGTTTTTAGAATTTAATCTGGGTTCAAGAT
>CAKUCE010000397.1 GCA_934643535.1 uncultured Clostridia bacterium
TCCTCGTCCTCGGTGCTGCGCACCCTTAAGCTGGTTCGCGGGGAATGTGCTGCGGCATAAGGCTTAGGGGCTCCGCCCCTAAAACCCCGGCAGGAGGCAGTGCCTCCTGCACCTCCACTCTGATGGGAAAAGCGGATGCTGACATGGGAAGGATTTCGTTGACAGAAAGCGACTGCCGCCGGCGAAAGGCAGGGCTGCTCAGCGCTGAAAATGTTTTCGGAGATCAACGCTCCTCAAAGTCGGCCTCAATGCGTCTTTTCCAGTCTGCCTCCAAAGGCGCACAGCAGCGCACAGCCGAAACCGCATCGTTCAAAACTTCGTAGTTGAGCCTTGTTCCCCTGGAATCGGAGTGATAATTGACCGCCCGATCCGCGCCGATACCGAAGTGTTTTGCGGTTTCCACTGCGTCGATATTTGCGCCAAGGAACAGAAACTCCCAGCCGTACTTTTCCTTCTGCCGCTCTATCATTTTCCGGACGGTATCGCAGTCATAATGGCAGCTTGCATTTTCCATGCCGTCCGTCGTGATGACAAATAAGGTATGTTCAGGAACGTCCTCGTTTCTCGCGTATTTGTGGACATTCCCAATGTGGTGAATGGCGCCGCCGATCGCGTCCAAAAGGGCGGTGCAGCCGCGAACGGAGTAGTCCCTTCCGGTCATCGGGCGGATTTTCTGGAGCGGGACACGGTCGTGGATCACTTCGCTCACATTGTCAAAAAGGACGGTGGAGATCAACGCGTCACCGGCTTCTTTTTTCTGCTTTTGGATCATGGAGTTAAAGCCTCCGATGGTGTCCCGCTCCAATCCGCTCATGGAACCGCTGCGGTCAAGGATAAATACGATCTCTGTCAGGTTCTTTTTCATGGTCAGTACCTCCGTATCGAAAAATAGGACTGCTTGGTGTTTCACCTTGCAGTCCTATTCTACTTCGGTATTTCGCTCAGTTGGTCGCATGGCAGGCGACTTTTGCCGTCGTTCCCGGCCCGCCTATGCTCCTATCAGGTTCTGGTCAAATGCAAACAGAGCCTCGTTGATCTCAAATACGTTATAGTTTCCCTGTTCTACAAAGTACTCCACGATGATATCAAACTTGTTGGAATGGGAGAGCGCAAAGCCCGCCTTCAGGAGCATTTCCTTCATTTCCGCAAGCGGCAGCTCAAGAGCGAGGGCAAATGCGATCACCGTTGGCTTGGAAGGTCTATAGGATTTGTCCGAGCGAATTTTCGAGAAGAGCTTTCGGTCGATGTTGGCCTTTTTGTAACACTGCGCATCCGTCATGCTGCTTTCGTCGATCTTCCGTAAAAGCATCTCTGAAAAGCTCTCATCGATCTGTTTCAGCGCGTCATCAAGAGAGGCCGCTCTTTTCGCGCGGAATGTCGCCGGAAAAGGGAAACTGCGTTTTTCAGCGGCGGTTGGCGGCTCGCAGTCGCAGAGCATGGGAACCTCTTTCGGCTGGGAGGCTTTCAATCTGCGCAGCTGCATACGCCGGTCGTCGGTATGTTCGTCCACATACCGATCGTCTATGTACGCCGTAATGTCGGCAAACAGCTTGCTGCCGATCTGATAGGCTTTTCGGTCAAAAATGACGATATACACCGTCATGTCATTCTCCAGAAGAAAATTGCCGATGACGTCGATCGCAATCTTGAGCGCCTGATCCTTCGGGCAGCCAAAGATGCCGGAGGAGATCAACGGGAACGCAACAGATTGGCAGCCGTGTTCTTTCGCCAGTCTGAGGGAAGCCTGGTAACAGGAGATCAACAGCTCCCGCTCGCCGCGCCGCCCGTCGTACCAGCGCGGGCCAACTGTGTGAATGACATATTTGCAGGGCAGCTTATAGCCCTTCGTGATTTTGGCGCTCCCGGTTTCGCAGCCGTTGAGCTTTTGGCATTCTTCCAGCAGCCGCGGCCCGGCGGCACGATGAATGCAGCCGTCCAC
>CAKUCE010000398.1 GCA_934643535.1 uncultured Clostridia bacterium
TTTGCCCGCGCATTGCGCGGGCAAAAAGTACCATGATGATATTGAAAATCGTAAGGCAAGTCAGCAAGCGTTATCCGAACGCCGTCCAACCTGCGCGCCGCTCAACCCCTGCATGTCACCGATGTGCCCTGCGCGCCCATGACGCGCAGTCCGGGGGTCAAGGGACACTGTCCCTTGCCGCCGAGCGGCGGTAACTCCGCAGCCAACCGGCTTGTCCCGCTACGCCCCTGCGCGCCTGCGGCGCGCAGTCCGGGGTCAAGGGGCACTGCCCCTTGTGCTTAGCGGGTGGTGTCGACGATGATCTCGCCGTCGATGATCTTCTGGGCCAGCTCGGCCACTTCCGCCTTCAGCTCATCGGAAACCTGCTGAGGCATGGTTTCGTCGCCGTAGCCAACGCCCACCAGACCGGTAGACAGATCAGCGTCCCAGATCTCGCCGCCGTTGAAAACGCCCTCGTCGATGTACTGCGCCACCGCCTGATAGACGCTCTCGCCCACGTGCTTAAGCATGGAGCAGACCACCACGTCGGGGTTCTCGCTCTTCTGATCCTTGTCCACGCCGATGGCGTAGAAGCCCTTTTCCTGAGCGGCTTCAAACACGCCCAGGCCGGTCTTGTCGGCTACCTGGAAGATCACGTCCGCGCCCTTGCTGTTCAGCGCCAGCGCGCTTTCCTTGCCCTTGGCGGGATCCTCGTAATCGTTGGTGTAGATGGGATCCAGCACTTCGCCGTCGGGATTAGCGTACAGCGCGCCCTGCTTGTAACCGACGATAAAGTTGTTGATGGTATCGCTGTCCTCGCCGCCGATCACGCCTACCTTGCCGGTCTTGGAGAGCTTCATGGCGATGTAGCCCACCAGGAAGCTGCCCTGATTTTCCTTGTAGGTGATGGCCAGCAGGTTGTCATGGCCGGTCATGCCATTGTCCACAAAGATAAACTTGGTATCAGGCATTTCAGGAGCCACCACATCCAGACCGTCCCAGAATTCCCAGCCCACGGCCACAACGATGTCGTTCTGCTCCGCCGCTTCCACCAGAACGGGTTCGTAAGTGCTGGCGTCATTCTTGCACTCCACCACGCTGTCTACCACGCCGTAATCGGCTGCCAGCTTCTGCAGGCCTTCGTTGGCGCTGTCATAGAAGCCCTGGTCGCCCAGACTGCCCGCTACGCAGACGCGGACCTTCAAAGCGCCGGTCTTTTCGCTTTCGGCGGAAGCGCCCAATGCCGCCAGCGTCGCCACCATGGTAATGCACAGAATCAAAGAAAGAACTTTTTTCATCGGATTTGCACCCTTTCTGTCCGTTTCTCCGGTCCCTTTTTCCCCGGAGAGGTTATGATTCATTATACAACATCCCGCCGGATTTTCACAAGTCCCCAACTGACGGAAATCGGGCCGTTTTCTTTTCGCTTTTTCCTCAAAAGTCTGTGCGGAAACGCCAATTTCAATCCTGCCCGTTATTTCGGAATGGATCGTTCGAATGGAAAAACGGTTTATTTTTTCTGCTTTTCCATCCGTTCCCGGTCTCTTTTCAAAATGGGAGCCAGATATTGGCCGGTGTAGCTCTTTTTGCAGTGGGCGACCTCCTCCGGGGTGCCGGTAGCGACGATCTTTCCGCCGCCGTCGCCGCCCTCAGGGCCCAGGTCGATCAGATAATCCGCCGTTTTGATCACGTCCAGATTGTGCTCGATCACCAGTACGCTATTGCCTGCGGCCACCAGCCGCTGCAAAACCCCGATCAGCCGTTCCACATCCGCCACATGCAGGCCGGTGGTGGGTTCGTCCAGCAGATACAGCGTGCGGCCGGTGTCCCGGCGGCTCAGCTCGGTAGCCAGCTTGATGCGCTGAGCTTCGCCGCCGGACAGCTGCGTGCTGGGCTGCCCCAGCTTGATGTAGTTCAGCCCCACATCGTACAGGGTCTGCAG
>CAKUCE010000399.1 GCA_934643535.1 uncultured Clostridia bacterium
CGCTGTCCGCGTAATCATAGCGCGACAGGTCTTCCTTTGTGATCCGCTCAACCCGAACGATCAGTCCAAGGTCGACAGGTTCTACGCTTTCCTTTCCCCTGTGCAGCAGCCCGTCGCTCCCCAGAAGAATGCGTTCTCCGGCAGTTGATACAAAATCTGCAAGACACGCCGGCAATTCTGAAATGGACTTTGCCGGCTCGACGACCCTGTAAACAGAGAATTTCCCATCGAACAGCGGAACCACCACCCGGTCGCCCTTCTGAAACCGACAGAAGCGCCACAGGCTCCAGCGGGAACGCTCCGGCTGATAACCGTACTTATTCAGCAGACTGTTAAAATCCTCCATATCAGATCCTTCAGTCGATACGTTCTGGATGCCGCTGTTCGCGACGCGCTCCCAGCCGATGGAAAGATAGCCCTCGTCCAGCAGCCTGCGTGAAACGTCCCATTCGTAGGAAATTCGGTGCAGCCAGTCTTTAGCCATGATCAAGCCCTCCTTCTGTTTCTCGTACTATATCCTTCTGGCAAATTCGTCGTACATTTTCAGCCAGTAATGCAGAGAGTTTTCGTCCGTTCGCACCGTTGCCTCAACGGTATCCGCCGTTTCATGGGCGAACGTTACGTCTTCCAAACCAGTCCAGCGTTTCATTGATGATGGTCTTTTGAATTTGCAGCTTCGCCTGTATGACGTTTCCGGAAAACATATGCGCGTGCCCGGTCAGGTACTCAGAGACACTCAGCCCGCCATCTAGCCCGCGCACCTCGCCCGGTTCCTTCGCGGGGAGGCGCGTCTCTTCGAGATTCATGATGCGGTCAATCCGAAAATGCGCTGCGTTGTCATATTTATGCACATTGCCGATGAGGTAATGGCGACCGTTGGAAATCACGATTAGGTACGGATTTACTTCGTATTCCTTCGGTTCGCTGATTTCATCAAGGCGCGGATGCAGGCGCTTGTCCACCGCGTAATCGCCATACTGAAACGTTACGCGCCTGCGCGCAGCGATCGCCTCGTGCAAAACGTCGATGCTGTACATAAACTGCGGATTGGCGGGCCGGTTCAAGCTCTGGCCCGGCGCGGGTTTATACCATTTGCCGCCCAGAGTGCGAACCTTCGCCGCCATCTCCCGGCACTGGGCGTAAGGGATGTTCGGATTATATATCAGGCCGTCCATCAACAGATTCAATTCCGCCGTGCTGAATTCATGCTCGTAATACCAGCCGTCTTTATATTCCAGCGGATAGCCCGCCGACACGAGCTCCGTCAGGTTTACATGGATGCTTTTGCGCGTGGCGGTTAAGCCATAATCCGCTTCAATGTGCGCGGCAATATCCGCCTGGCGCATGCGATGCTCTGCATCCGTGTATGTGCGAAGCGTTTCCAGTATTGCCAGCATCAGCATTTTCTTGGGCGCCGCAGTCATGTTCTCACCTTCTGTCCGAATTATATCATGCGGTAAACGCGGAGTCAACCTACCGATGGGCAGTTTTTTACCCATTCGATATGGTATATTATATATGCGGCGATGAGAATAAGCGAGAGGCTTCAGATGCTTCAAATTCGAGCTGCGCGCATTAAAAGGCAGATTGTTCTCGACGATAACAAAGGAGGAAAACAGAATGACAGCTCAGTACAAGTGCGTTTTTTCAGCAAACAACCAGCGAATCACACAGATTGTGACGGCAAACAACGCCATGGAAGCGAAAAAGATCATTGAATCCGGAAGACTTGGTGAGCTGACAAATATCAGAACTCAGTATCTTCAGAGCTGGTCTGCAGACCCATCTTCTCCATTATCCTGGAGATTTGAAAAAGCAACTGCCGGAGCAGGAACACTTGGTGATATTGCTACACATGCACTGGATATTGCTCAGTATCTTGC
>CAKUCE010000400.1 GCA_934643535.1 uncultured Clostridia bacterium
CCAGAATCTGGGCCTGAATGGTCACATCCAGAGCGGTGGTAGGCTCGTCGGCGATCAGAATGTCCGGCTCGCAGGCCAGCGCCATGGCGATCATCACTCGCTGGCGCATACCGCCGGAAAGCTCGTGGGGATATTGCTTCAGCCGCTTTTCCGGCTCGTTCACGCCCACCAGCTGGAGCATTTCCAGCGCCCGGGCATTGGCTTCGGTCCGGTTGCGGTCGGTGTGCAGCAGGATGGCTTCCCGCAGCTGATTGCCGATGGTGAAGGTGGGGTTCAGGGAGGTCATGGGATCCTGGAAGATGATGCTGACCCGCTTGCCGCGGAACTCCCGCATCTGCTTTTTGGAATATTTGACGATGTCCTCGCCGTTGAAGAGGATCTCGCCGCCCACGATCTTGCCGGGCTCCACCAGAATGCGCATGATGGAGTAGGCGGTCACGCTCTTGCCGGAGCCGCTTTCGCCCACGATGCCCAGCACCTTGCCCTTGTCCAAATTGAAGGAAATGCCGTTGACGGCCCGTACCTCGCCCGCGTCCACGTTGAAGGAGGTGCAGAGGTTTTTGACTTGCAGCAGTGGCATATCCATATCGTTCTTACCTCCTCAGCTTGGGGTCGAAGGCGTCGCGCAGGCCGTCGCCCAGCAGGTTAAAGCTCAAAACGATCAGGCAGATCGCCAGGGCGGGGAAGAGCATCTTCCAGGGGTAAGACTGCATGCCGCCCCGGGCCGCGTTGGCCAGCGAACCCAGCGAGGGCATGGGCGCCTGAACGCCCAGACCGATGAAGCTCAGGAAGCTCTCGGTAAAGATGGCGGAAGGAATCTGCAGCGCCACGGAGATGATGATGACGCTCATGCAGTTGGGCAGGATGTGCTTGCGGATGATCCGGCGGGGTTTGGCACCCATGGCCTTGGCCGCCAGCACGTATTCGTTGTTCTTGATGGAAAGGATCTGTCCGCGCACCAGACGGGCCATGCCCACCCAGTACAGCAGTCCGAATACAACGAACAGGCTGATCATGTTGTTGCCGATGGAAGCAAGTACCGTGCCCTGGATCATCGGCCCGATGGTCTGTCCCAGCACCACGCTGAGCAGGATGACCATCAGGGTGTCGGGCAGGGAGTAGATGATGTCCACGATGCGCATCATGATCAGGTCTACCCTGCCGCCGAAATAGCCGGAAATGGAACCGTACAGCAGACCGATCACCAGCACGATCAGGCTGGCGAACAGGCCCACCAGCAGCGAAACTCTCGCGCCGAATACCACGCGGATGAAGTAGTCGCGGCAGAGCTCGTCGGTGCCGAAGATATGGGGGAAGATTTTTTCGCCGTTTTCGATGGCTTTCTGCTCGTTCTTGGAGTATTCGAAGGGAGCCAGATTCTTGGCGGTCTTATCCCGCTTGCCGTCCACGGTGATCATCTGAGAATAGCTGTAGGGATAAATGGCGGGCACGATGATGATCGTCAGCGTCAGGATGATGAGCACGATCATGCTGGCCACGGCCAGCGGGTTCTTCATCAGCTTGCGCATGCCGTCCCGGAAGAAGGTGGTGGATTCGCGCATGGTTTCATGCTGCTGCTTTTCTTCATCCGTGGCGGGGGAGAATTTCTGCAAATCAATCTGCAGGCTCAGAAAATGCTTTCTGGGCAGCATATCGTCCTTGAATTCGTGATTCACGGCGCGTCCCTCCTTAATCCAGTTTGATGCGCGGGTCTACCAGCTTGTAAACCAGGTCGCTCAGCAGCGTGGCCACCACCATCAGTACCGCCAGGAAGATTGTGGTCGCCATAATCATGGGGTAGTCCTGATTGTTGATGGACTTTACAAACTGGGTGCCGAGGCCGCCGATGGTGAATACGGTCTCCACCACCATGGA
>CAKUCE010000401.1 GCA_934643535.1 uncultured Clostridia bacterium
GTCAAGCCCCAGCTCCGGATCCGTCACCGCTTCTGTACCCCATACGGGATACGGCTGCTCCAGCAGCGAGAGGATCTTTTTTCCCACCGATGCACCGTTCATCGCGATATGGAATGCAGGGCCAAACGCCCACAGCGGCAGAAAGAACTCCACCGCAACCAAAATCAAAAACAGCGCCGCCACCGGCGATGTCCCCCGCCGCAGCACAGATAAAACCGCCATTGCAATCCCTACACCCGCGCCGTCGTAGGCCATCAGATCCATGATTGTCGTGCTGGCCAGCTGCATGACGAGCACCTTCATCGTGATTTTGCGAAATTCTTCGCTCGTCTCGTTCATCTTCCGGCGCCGTGCTACGTCTGCCCGGAAAATCCTCAGCTCCTTCAGCCCCTGCACGTTGTCAAGGAACAGATCGCCCATCGAGGTATATTGACCCCAATACTTTGCAAAAATCTTCTTTGCGTATCGCGACACCGCCACAATTGACAGCGGAATCAGCGGCGCGAGCATCGCGTAGAAAAACTGCGGAAGATAGGAGGAATAGTAGAGATCGAGCTGCTCCACGCCCTCAATCGACACCTGCGTCAGTCCCGCCATGCTCATGCCGTCCACCCCACGCATCCCGAGCGTCAGAATTTTGTGATAGACGCGGGCACGCAGGTCTTTTTTCATCTTCCGGCCCAACGTATCCTTCCGTTCGCCTGCCAGGTGCGAGGCGGTATAGCGCACCGCAATGCCGAGCGCCCCACAGAGCACGGGCCAGAGAAATTGTCCCGCGCCGCCTTTGTCATACGTCAGGGCCAGACGAATGCCCGACAGATCGAGGCCGTAATTTCAACGCTCCCGAGTAGGCCGAGCAGCATTAGCGCCACGCAGGAAACAATGTACTTTTTGTTCTCTCCGAGCAGCCGGAGCAGATTTTTGTCGATCATGGAAGCCTCCCGTGCAGTTTATGGGCGAATGAGAATCCCTTGGCATCCGAATCAGTATTCATAGTTAGCAGCAGCTAACTATCTGCGAAAAACAGAGCGTCAGCAGCCCAGGGCCCCAACGGGGCTCCCTGTCCACTGACGCTGGCGAATCCGGCGCCTTCCCATTTTCTCGCCATACTATATCATAGAATTCTGAAAACAGCAAGATGCGAAAGCGGTCTTTCCCCTCCCGCAGCTGTGTCAAAAGCACCCTCCGTTCTTTGACCCTATAGGAGTGCAAGCCATCTTCGGCCGCCTACCGGCTGCAAGGCGGGTGTCACAAAATGGCAACCGCCGCCTTTTCCAGCGCAAGCGCGGCCTGATAGCGCATGAGAAAGGCGCGAAACCCGGCGCTGTCCTCGGGCGAATCTTTCAAAGCCACTGTCTTCGCACCCGCAAAGATGACGTCATCCAGATAGTCCGGCAGCCTTCTCCCCCGGCTCTCCAGTCGGTAGGCCGCAAGAATGGCCATGCCATAGGGCCCACCTTCTCCGGCTGTCTCCAGCACTGACACCGGCGCGCCCACGGCGGCGGAGAGCAGCCGCTGCCCGACCTCTGGCGTTTGAAAGAAGCCGCCGTGGCCGTAGAGCCGTTTAATGACAACCTTTTCTTCCCCGGTCAGGAGGTCGAGGCCGATCTTCAGCGTGGCCAGAGCCGAGAGCAGATGGGTACGCATAAAGTTTGCCAGCGTCAGCTTTGCCCCCGGCGTCCTCACAAACAGAGGGCGACCGGAATCCAGATCCGTAATCCCCTCGCCGGAGAGGTAGTTATAACTGAGCAGCCCACCGCAATCCGCCTCCCCCTCCAGCGCCTTGCGGAACAGCAGCGTATAGAGCGCATCCGTGTCTGGCGCCGCGCCGATGGCGGCTGCAAACTCGCCGAACAGCCCCACCCACGCAT
>CAKUCE010000402.1 GCA_934643535.1 uncultured Clostridia bacterium
GATCTGACCGGCGTGTTTTCCAAGGGTGAGGTTCAGAACCTTGAAATCCTCCGCCTGATAAAGCTCTATCAGCCCGCGCAAGCCTATACGCTGACCGCCGCCGGGAACCGGCTGCTTGACGCCGCCTTTCCAAAACTCCCCGCAGCGGTTGCTCCGGCTTACAAAGCCGCTGATACCATACGCCGCATCCGGCAAGCAAAGCTGATGCTCACCGTATATCATGCGGGCGTTTCCGTTTTTACGACAGATGTTTCCGCGCTGTGCGAACAGGCGATGTTTCTCCCCATGATTGCCCGCAATCGCGGCGCCAATCCGTGGGGCAGCACCCGCGTGGCGGCGCTGCTCCACACTGGCAACCTCATGTGCGCGATCCACTGGGTCAGCCCCGGTATCGGCTGCGTTGCGCTGACGGATGAACTGACTGCCTTTCAGAATCATACGGCGGCAATTCCAGCAAAGCAGCGTGCCATGATCTTTGCCGCGTCCAGCTACGAAGAAATTCTTACCGAACTGGACTCCGGGCAAGAGAACCAGAACACGCGCCTGCAAACCTACCGCGAGGTCTACGATTGCCTGAAGCTGCCGCTGTTTCTGCTGCCGTGCAATGACACAGGCTGTTTGCAGCTCCGCATCATGGGCGCACCCAATTACCGCGAACTTCTGGCCAAAATCATCCTGAAGACGCACTACGTTCCGCCGCCCGCGGATCGAACGATGTATGACGCGCTGTATCAGGGCGTCCCATTCGTCATGGCGGCGGATATGGATCTGCGGCGCATTGACGCGGCGGTGGAGGCCGCCCGTTCGGACGGCATTTCCCAAATCGCGCTGGCTGCACTGCCGGAACAGGTGGAAGCTGTTCTGAACCGCCGCTACCGCGAAACCGGAAAGGCGCGTGTCTTTACGATTACGGATGCGGCATTGCGGGAGCTGCTTGGAAGCACCGCGCCATACGCGCCGCCTGACCTGCCATTTTACACATCGGAAGGAAGTGTTCTGGATGTTCCGCCTCTCAAAGCTCCTTGAAAAGCTGGAGGACAAACTGGACGCAAGATTCAAAAGCTGGCTTGCCCGAAACAAAGCTAAACTGCCCATGCGCATACCAGCCGTGATCGTCGGCTGGTATTTTTATGGGATGTTTCTCAATTCGCTGCGGCTCGGAATTGCATCAACCTTTCACTCAGGCGAAGATGAAATCAAAAGCATCTGGGTGTTAAGCCCCTTCAAAAACTGGGGCGCGGTGTTCACGGGCTTTGGTATCGTAACGACACTGGTAATCATTTTAATTATCTGCCTCATTACGAAGAAGGGCTATATCTGGTTCTCAGGCTATAAATACACGCATGACCCGCGCGGGTTTGACATTCTCCCGGACGGTACGCATGGCACGTCCGGGTTTTTGACAGAGAAAGAAATGCGAGAATTTCTGGAGCTGTCGCCTGCGGGCAAAGCGGAGGGCATGATCCTCGGCAAAGTCAAAAAGCATCCGGATGATCCGGATGCTTACGCACTCTATGCCGCGCACCGGATGGTCGCCGGGGATAACAACAATCTGCTCTGCATCGGCGCGCCGGGCAGCGGCAAGTCCAGAGGCTTTATCATTCCGTTCCTCATGGGCTGCGCCAAGCGCGGCGAGTCTGCGTTCATCACGGATGCGAAGGGAGAGCTTTTCGAGCGTCTTTCCCCGTATTTCCGGCAGCACGGCTTTTATGTGAAAGCAGTAAATTTTCTGGACATGGAACACTCGGACGGCTGGAACTGCCTGTATGGGTTAGATACACAGCCGCAGCTCGTGCAGACGGTGGCCAACACGATCGTGCAGAACACGTCAGGGCCGAAAGAAGCCAACGACTTCTGGAGCCGGGC
>CAKUCE010000403.1 GCA_934643535.1 uncultured Clostridia bacterium
GAGCAGCACCTTCACCTTTTCCCGCTCATCCACGATCTCCTTCGCGTTCTGGGGGCAGACCACGAAGCACTGGCCGCACAGGATGCATTCATTGCCGATGATGTGGGCCTGATTGCCGGAAAAGCGGATGGATTTCACCGGGCAGTGCCGGATGCATTTATAGCAGTTTTTGCAGTTGGATTTCTTTAATGTCAGGCAATTTGGCATAATGCTCCACTTCCTCTTTTCGGGATTTTGGGGAGAAAAACCCCACCGGTAAAAACCAGCGGGAGGGAGTATGGATGCTTGGGATCACAGCTTCTTGAGAATGTTTTCCTCAAAGAATTCCTTCGTGCTTTCAGGCGTGACGGAGAAGAACTGATCGTCTGCCATCACGCACACGCCCTGCTGGCACTTGCCCATGCAGAACGTGCCGCCCAGCTCGACCTTGTCCTTGAGGTCATGCTCGGCAATCAGATTCTGCAGTTGCTCCACCACCTGACGGGAGCCTTTGATGTGACAGGAAGAACCGATACAAACCGTGACTTTCATGGAAATTGCCTCCTCTTATTCGTAATCCTCACCGTTGACCAGTTTCAAAAGGAAAGTGCGTTCCCTTTCTCCGCCCTCTGCTGAACGGGCGGCGGCCACGATGGGGATCCACTTCTGTATCATGGCCGGCTCAACGCCGGTCTTCCGGCTGAACAGTTCCAGATACCGGTCCGCTCCCTGAGCGTCTCCGGCCAGCCGGAACCACAGCCATGCGTTGGCGGCGTCCGCCGCCGCGTTGCCCTGAGACGCATGACTCCAATCCAGCAGATAGAGCTCGTCTTCCCGGGTCAACACAATATTGGAAGGGTTGAAATCGCCGTGGCAGATCTGATATTCCGCCGGGATCTCCTGCAGCCGGAAGAACAGATCGCAGCGGGTCGTGGCGGGAAGGTCCGCCCGGGCGATCCGGCTTTCCAGCTCTTCCCGCAGGCGGCTGAGCAGCGGGCACGCTTTGGAAAGCATTTCCATTTGCAGGCTGGCCATCCGTTCCAGCAGAGCTTCCTTCCGGTCCGGCTCCTCCGCGATGAGCCGTTCCAGCGTCTTGCCCTGTACATATTCGGTGACCAGCGCCCATTTTCCGTCCACCTGACTGACTTCCAGCACCTTGGGAACGTGCAGGCCGCATTCTTCCACCCGGGCCTGATTCAGCGCCTCACCCAGTGCGTCGGCCTTGGTGAAGCCGTCGCCGAACACCTTGACGCACTGCGCTCCGTCCCGATAGACGGTTTCGTTGGTTCGAACCGCGATCACGCGATCCAGATTCATCTGCGCTCCCTCCCCCGTGGCTTGAATGGATCAACCCTGCCTGAAGCCTTTTCAGCCCAGCTGCATCTTCAGATGAGCCAGCGAAAGCGCCAGGTTTTCCTGCTTGAGCATAACGCCCTGCGGCAGCTCCACCCGGCCCGGCGCAAAGCTCCAAATGGCCTCCACGCCTCCCTGCACCAGCCGGTCGCACACCTCCTGGGCGGATTCTTCCCCCACCGTGACTACGCCCACCCGTACATGCTGTTCCCGCAGGAAAGCGTCCAGCTCCGTCATGGGAAGGATCGGCTTCCCCCTGGCGGAAAAACCCAGCTTTTCCTCACTGCGGTCAAAAGCGCCCAAAATGCTGACGCCGTAGCTGCCGAAGCCCTCGTAATCCAGCAAGGCCCGTCCCAGACGGCCCGCGCCTACGATCACGGCGGCGCACTGCTCCTGACCGTTCAGGCAGTTTTCCAGCTCGGCCATCAGCCGCAGCGCGTTATAGCCTACCTTGGGACGGCCCGTGCCGCTGACCGCGCCCAGATCCTTGCGAACCTGTACCTCGCCCAGCCGGAGCTCCCGGGC
>CAKUCE010000404.1 GCA_934643535.1 uncultured Clostridia bacterium
CTGCTTCGTCAGCAGGCTCATCAGGCTCTCCAGCCTGCCGTGCGCCGTCGTGTCGATCTCCTGGAGATGCTCCATCAGCTTGCCGCTGAGGATCAGCCTCGTGTACAGGCCGGGCCGGTTCTGTTCCAGGTACTGCTGCCTCATGATCCCGTACTTGCCCAGGGGTCTGCGTTCCGCTTCGGTCAGGCCCATGTCCGGCAGAAGGTAATCTCCGTTCCTCTTGTAAATCAGTTCGCTCATGGTTCATGCTCCTTTCAGTCATTCTGACGGTCGTTTCAATCTGGCGCAGAATCTGGCCGCTGATCTCACTGACAGCCTTGCCAAGCTCTGCAACGGTAGCGGGGGTATTCCAGTCCAGCACCTCTGTGAAATCCTCCCGGAACAGCTCCGGATCCAGTCCGCACCGGGTCTGGATGCTGTAGGAGATGCTGGCGGCAGCGGCCTTCCGGAAGGAAGCTCCGATGCTGAAATCATCATACTCGGCAAGTTGAGATCCGTCCACGCTGTCGCGGATGTCACGGGCATGGTTCCTCCAGTATTCCAGTGCCTGCTGCCGGGCAATTTGATCAATCTGGCCTTCCAGTCCCATTGCCGCATCGGCATAATACTGATCCTCCAGCATTTGCCGAACCGGCTCCATGGCTTCATCTGACAGAACCCATGGCTCCACGTTTCTGGAATTGCGGCGCGTGCCGGTATCCGACACGTCAAAGACATACCGGACATCCATGCCGTAGGGACCGGGTGTCAGCAGCGCGATACCCTTGGAGCCGCGCCGGATATAACGCCGCATGGTGTCATTCCAAAGATCATAGGTAGCGCAGGCTGTGGCGTCAGGCCGCTGGGCATAGATCATCAGCTGATCATGAAAGGGGTACTTATACAGTCTGGAAGAAGTGTTCAGGAAAGCCGCCCAGTCCAGATAATCCCCGGTGATTTTTCTGGCGGTATCATCCGCCATCTGTGCATAGATCTGTGTTTTGTTGGGCATCGGGTATTACCTCCTCTCGGGTTATTCAATCTCTGCGTCCGGATCAATCTCGTCCCATTCAGGGTTGTCTGTCCAGCCGAACGCGGAATCCTCGTCCGGATAGGACGCATCGTCCAGCGGATAAAAGGGATTCAATGCTTCCGCAATCTCAAAGTATTCTGCGTCTGTCATGCGCTCCAGCTTCGCCAACGCACTGCGGGTCAGAGCTTCCAGATCATCCTCATCGGGCATCAGATCCTTCTGCATTTCACGCAGCTCATGGATCAGACCTTCCCGGCTGCCGGGATCGTAAAGGCAGATCAGGTTCTGTTCTTCAGTCGTAAACGTAGTCATCGCTATACCTCCATGTTTGATTTACAGAGCCAAATTGAGGCAGGATAACCTCTTGGTCGTCCTGCCTCAAAAATGGGGAATTAGCTATCGAAGAAGTGTTGATATATAAGGCTTTTGCGAGTGCAGGAAAGATGCTAAATCAAACATTTGACTGCCATCTCACGGGTTATGTCGCTGCTCGTACATGCGCGCTCTTGTCTTTCTCCGATTCGCTGTCTCTGCGCAGCCTTTACAGTATTTCTGTTTGGCATGCGTTGGTACAAAAGGATTCTGACAGATTTCACAGCGTTTCATGCCGTGAGGAAGGGTTTCCTCATCCGCCTCGTCATACCAGAGTGCATAGGACACCAGGTCATTTAGATTCCAGTCAGCCGGCAGCACACACTCCAGAAAATAATCACAGTCGATCGCTCCGTCATGGATGCTCTCATAATCCGGATTCACCAGATGACACCGTTCATCTGTCAGCAGGCAGTT
>CAKUCE010000405.1 GCA_934643535.1 uncultured Clostridia bacterium
TCTCATCCCGTGGGTGCGGGGACCGTAGGCGATATTGTCGTAGATGCTCATGGGAAACGGATTGGGCTTCTGGAACACCATGCCGATTTCCCGCCGCAGCTCGTTCACATCCATGGAGGGCTCGAAAATATCCCGCTCCTTGTAGCGTACCTCTCCCTCGATCTTCACGCCGGGGATCAGGTCGTTCATACGGTTCAGCGTTTTCAGAAACGTGGATTTGCCGCAGCCCGAAGGGCCGATCAGCGCGGTGATGCTCTTTTCGGGAATGTCGATATTGATATTTTTCAGCGCCTGATGGTTCCCGTACCACAGGCACAGATCCTTCACGGTGATAATATTGCTCACGTGGTTTTCCTTCCTTTCCGGTTCATGGCATGGGGAACAGGCTTACAGCCGCTTCTTCCGGCGGTAATACGCGCCTACCAGATCGGCCGCCAGATTGATCAGCAGAGTCAGCACCATCAGGATGGCGGCGATGGCGAAGGCCACGCCGAACTCGCCCTGCTCCTTGGCGTAGACGTACAGTGCCACAGTCAGGGTCGCGCCCGCGCTGCGCAGTCCCTGAAAGAATCCGTTCAGCGCATGGGCGAAACCGGCTGTGAACAACAGCGCCGCCGACTCGCCCAGAATGCGGCCCACGGCCAGAATGCAGCCGGTGATAACGCCGTCCACGCACCCGGGCAGCACCACCGTGCGGATCACCCGCCATTTGCCCGCGCCCAGTCCGAACGCGCCCTCCCGGTAGCTCTGGGGCACGGTTTTCAGGCTTTCCTGCGTGGTGCGCATAATGGTGGGCAGGTTCATGATGACCAGCGTCAGCGCGCCCGCCATCAAGGACGTCTGCATATTCAGAAACTGACAGAAGAACAGCATTCCCACCAGACCGTATATAATGGAAGGAATACCCGAAAGCGTCTCAGCGGCGTACTCGATCACCGCCACCAGCTTTTTATTCCGGGCGTATTCCGTCAGGTAAATGGCCGCGCCCACGCCCAGCGGCAGCACGATCAGCAGCGTGGCGATGACGATATATACCGTATTGAGGATATCCGGCAGAATGCCGATCTGATTGCGCAGGTAGCTGGGCTTGGTGGACAGCAGCTCCCACGTGATATTGGGAATGCCCTTCCACAGCACGTATCCGATCAGGAACAGCACCAGTGCGCCGGTCAGCAGGACGGAGAAGAGCATCAGCGCCCGCATCAGTCCCGCGTAGGCCCGGCGCTTTGTCGAAAGTGCTTTCACGTTCAGCCCTCCTTATTCCGCTTGAGGAAGAAATTCAGCGTAGCGTTCATCAGCATGATGAACAGGAACAGCACCAGCGCGATGGAGAACAGCGCCTGCCGCTGCAGCCCCGACGCGTAGGACATTTCACTGGCCACCGCCGTGGTCAGGAAGCGGACGCTCTGGAACAGGGCGGGCATGTTGGGCACATTGCCGGACACCATCATCACCGCCATAGCCTCGCCGATGGCCCGACCCACGCCCAGCACCACCGCCGCCGCGATCCCGCTGCGGGCTGCCGGGACGGATACCCGGAAATAGGTCTCCACCGGCGTAGCGCCCAGCGCCAGCGACGCGTCCTCATACTCCGAGGGCACAGCTTCCAGCGCCGTGACGGACACCTTGATGATGGACGGCAAAATCATGATCGCCAGCACGATCATGGCCGCCAGCAGGCTGGAACCGTCCGGCACATGAAACAGCTGGCGAATGCCGGGCACCAGCACCAGCATACCCACCAGACCGTAGACCACCGACGGAATGCCCGCCAGCAGACTCACAGCGGACTGCATCAC
>CAKUCE010000406.1 GCA_934643535.1 uncultured Clostridia bacterium
GGTCTACCGGCATTACCATATCAAAAACGCCCTGAAACGTCAAGTTTTTTGCCCGTCTTTTCCACGTGTCCCTTTGCCTGTTTTCGCATAAACTGACTCCGTCAGGAGGTGTGATTATGCGAAAAGAAAAAAGAACCGAGCTTCCCAATCCTCCCATTACGGAGGTGGAAAACCTGAGCTCCGCCACGGAATGCACCGGGCTGATCCCCGCGGCGGTCACGGACCCCAGCGAGGCAGAGCATTACGCCCGGCTGTACGCCATTCATCAGCAGAAGGTGGATACCGCCGCCATTGCGCCGGAAAAGAAGCCGTAAAGCGGCGGCTTCGTCCCGTCCCCCCGCAGGATTCAAAGAACCTTTCCCATTTCTTCACGGTTTCCTCATTTTTGTCTGGTATTCTTTAGGTGTCGACAAGGAAGCGACAAACCAATGCGCTTCGGATGCGGCAATCAGGGAAGCTCTTACGTAAGATGGCCCGGACGGCGGTGCAAGGCCGTCCGGCGGCAAACCGGGACGATATTCATAAGGAGCCGGTCTCCTTCTGTTCCCCGTGCGTTCTCCACCCTCCGCTCCGGGCGCGACAAACCACAGCGCGGCGCTGCCGCGACGATATACAGATACGCCGGATTCCCTCTGCAAAGGGGAATCCGGCGCGTTACGTTTCCTCAAACTGTTCTTCCAGCCGCTTGAGCTGAATGACCCGCAGGGCGGCTCTTACGCACAGCACCGCCGGAATCGCCAGAAGGACGCCTGCGATCCCTCCGGCTGCGCCGCCTGCCATGACGCACAGCAGCACGACGATGGGATGCAGCCGGGTGGTCTCGCTCATCAGCTGAGGCGACAGCATGCCGCCCTCCAGCTGCTGCACCAGGACCACCACGCCCAGCGACCAAAGCATTCGGCTCCAGCCTCCGGGCCATGCAAACAGCGCTACCAGAACCCCTCCCAGAAAGGGCCCTACGTAGGGGATCAGTTCCAGAATGCCCATCATAAGCCCCAACAGCAGCCAGGAGGGAACGCCGCATAACAGAAGCCCCAGACCGGTAAAGCCGCCTACCGCAAGCGATACCAGCAGCTGTCCCCGCAGATAGCCCACACTTTCCCGGCCCATCTCCCGGACGATGCGCACCGTCATTTCCCGCCGCCCCGGCGGAAGAAGGGATAGGAGCCAGTCGGCAATGCGCCGCCGGTCCCGAAGCAGATAGAAGGCGAATACCGGGGCCAGCATCCAGCGGCCGATGCCCCCGGCGATGCCGTTCAGCCGCTTTGTCAAGGAGCCGGCCGCTCCGGAAAGCAGACTTTCTCCTTTTTCCAGCAGGCTTTCCCGCATCCGTTGATCCACCGCGACGCCGTTCTGACTCAGCCATTCCTCGCCCCGGCGGAGAAGCTCCCCAACCTGGCGGTATAGCTCCGGCAAGGCCGAACCGATCTGCCGGGCCTGCCCTGCCAGCGGCGGGATCAACACCAGCAGAAAAAGCAGCAGCCCTGCGCTGAGCCCCGCCATGGCCAGCGTGGCCGCCCAGTTGCTGGAAAGCCGCTTTTCCAACCGGAACATCAGCGGCAGCGCTGCCAGCATCACCAAAAGCCCTAAAAATAATTGCCGGATCATGTTGAAAAAAAGCGTCCATTGCCAAAGCACCAGCACTCCCAGCGGAATGCACCATGCCCAGCGCTTCCAGTGAAGCCGGAGCTTCCTTTGAGCCTGCATTTCTCCCGCCTCCTTTCGTTATTTTCCCGCCGCCGGGAAGGAAAACCCGGCGGCGGGAAACGTCGCTCTGCCG
>CAKUCE010000407.1 GCA_934643535.1 uncultured Clostridia bacterium
ACCCCCTGCAGGACGTTCGCGTCCGTCAGGCGCTGTGGTACGCCATCGATATGGACGCCATTGTGGACGCGCTGTGGAACGGCACCGTGACCGCCGCCCACAAGTCCCTGGTTCCGGAGGGCTACTGGCAGGCGGACGGCCTGACCGAGTATACTTACAATCCGGAAAAGGCGAAGGAGCTGTTGGCCGAGGCCGGCTGGGACGGCAGCCGCACCCTGAAGGCCGTTTACTACACGGGCAACCTGCTGGACACCATTACGGCAATCCAGGCGTACTGGAACGACGTGGGCGTGAAGATGGAATTCCAGCTGCTCACCGACAACCTGACCGCTCTGCTGTGGACGCCCTCTGCGGACGGTATGCATTCCGCCGTGGACTGGGATCTGTGCTTTGCCGGTACCAACGCGCTGACGCTGGGCGAGTTCTACAACCGTCATCACAGCACAGCCGTCAACAACTCCACCGTAAAGCCGGATGAGACCCTCGACAAACTCATTGAAGCGTCCCGCGTCGCCGTGACCAAGGAGGATCAGAAGGTGGCCTACGACGCCATTCAGGTGTATGAAAACGAACAGGTGCCGGTCATTCCCATGTTCTACATTCCCTCCTGGGTCGTAACCTCCAAGCATCTGGACATGCAGGGGAATCCTGTGGGCAACGATCAGTTCTCCTACCGGAAAAACATTTTGGATTGGACCACTGACCGGGAAGACCGCACGCTGTACACCAACACCGGCGCCGTCAACGCGCTGGAGCATCCCGCCACCAACCCCGGTTTGTTCTGGCATCAGGAAATCGTGTTTGACCGTCTCCTGAACGCGGACGAAAGCCTTGCGCCTACCGATGGTTCTTTGGCGGAGAGCTATGAGGTTTCCGCGGACGGCAAAACCATTGCGTTTAAGATCCGCGAGAACGTCAAGTGGCACGACGGCGAGTCCTTCACAGCCGAGGATGTAGCTTGGACCTTCCGCTACTATCCCACCGTCCCCGGCGCGAACACCGTGATGACCGACGTGGTCAACGATGTCAAGTCCATCACCGTGGAAGGAAATACCGTGACGTTTGAATTCAACAACGCGCAGCCCAACGCCCTGACCATCTTCTCTCAATGGCCCGTGCTGCCCAAGCACAAGCTGGAAAGCGTCGCGCCGGAGAACTTCAGCGCGGACACCTTCTGGCAGATGCCCATCGGCACCGGTCCTTTCAAGGTGGAGACCGTCAAGCTGGGCGAGTACACGATCCTGTCCCGGAATGCGGATTATTTCATGCCTGGAACCGGCAATATCGAAAAGCTCTACCTGTATCCCTCCACCGATGCGGGTGATGAGAACCTAATCACCAACGCAAAGGCCGGGATGATCGACTATGCGTTCTGCAAGGATTCCACGCAGGTGCAGCAGCTGCTGGAAATGTCGGATTACACGGTGTACACCGTTAACGTGACCTTCCCGCGTTACATCTTCGTGAACATGTTCGAACGCTGATCGGCGCTTTATCACTTGAACAACAGGGGGCTGGCAAACAGCCGGCCCCCGCCTTTCCTTCTATAATGGCGAGTGCAAATAGACAAATCGAAAGAGGGGAAGCCTGTGCTGAACTTTATCATCCGAAAGCTCCTGGGCATGATCCCCATGCTGCTGATCATTACCCTGCTGATCTATGCAGGGATTGAGCTGATGCCCGGCGATGTGATTGATTTTCTGATTCCGATGGATCAGCTTGCGGAGATGAGCCCCGAACAGATTGCTGCTTTTAAGGAAGCCAAAGGCTTAGAC
>CAKUCE010000408.1 GCA_934643535.1 uncultured Clostridia bacterium
CTATAGAATAGCACAGGGCGGCGGGGTTTTGCAAGTTTTACGGGGAATCGGCCAGGGAAAACGGCGCGTTTTCGAAATTTTACATCTTTGACAAAATATGACAAAACCATTGACAAAAGAAAACGTTTTGTTCAGAAAAAGAATTGGAGAAAGATGCAAGGATTGGACGGCCCGTTTCGTTTCAATATAGGTACGAAGGATGCATGTCGCCCGGAACGCGCCGGACTCCGGGCCAAGGATGGCGAGGATCAGGAAATGACGAATTTTGAGGAGCTGTACGAGAAATACGCAAACGACGTTTTGCGCGTCAGCTATTTTTATTTGGGAGACCGCCAGCGAGCCGAGGACGTCTGCCAGGACGTCTTTGTCAGACTGATGACCAACGCGCCCGACCTGCAGGAGGGCCACGAAAAAGCGTGGCTGCTGAAGGTGGCGCTGAACCGCTGCCGGGATTTATGGCGCGGCGCGTGGCTCAAGCGGGTCACGCTGGGAAGCCCGGCCTTTGAGCTGGTGCCCGCCCCGGACGACCACCAGCGCCGGGAGGACGAGGAAGCCATGATGTCGGCTGTCCACGCCCTGCCTCCCACCTTCCGGGAAACCATACTGCTTTACTACTATCAGGGCTACGGCATCGGCGAGATCGCCAAAATGCTGGACCTGCCCGAAGGAACCATCTCCAGCCGTCTGTCCCGCGGGCGGAAAAAGCTGGAGGAACTCCTGAAAGAGAGAGGGATCGAGCCATGAAGAAACTGGAACAACTGTCTGAAATTGCGGCGCGTCAGCTTGGCGGACTGGAAGCCACGCCGGCCATGCTGGCCAGGATCAAGCTGAAAGCGGCGGAAGAACGTTCGCCCCGCAAGCCCGCGTGGAAGTCCATCGCCGCGCTGGCCACGGCCTTTGTGCTGCTGGCGGCAGGCGCGGTAACGTGGCAGTTCCTTCCCAGGGAAACGCCCTCCGGCGACGGCGAGCTGATGCACACCCGTTCCGCCGGAATGGAAGCCCGGGAGACGGAGGTGCCCGTAGCCGCCGATCTGCCCTCCGGCAGCATCACATTGAGCGACGGTCAGAAGGGAAGCTCCGGCACGCTCTTTGCCAGCGCGGAAAACGGCGTTTTCCCCATGCTGATCGTCAACGGGGCCACTTATCGGATGCTGACCTATCCGGACGGCATTTCCGACGGGCTGCTGGGCGATTCATTGGGCACGGTGAACGAATACAACGTGGAGCCTGCGCTGGGCTCCGGCAGCATCGTCAGCAACTCCGCCGGCCAGGGCGAGCAGGTCTATGCGATCGACGGCTTCAGCGGCGCTTTAGCCGCGGCCAAGGTCAACGGCAGCACCCGCGTCTTCCAGCGGGTCAGCTACGCGGGTACCGCCACCATCGGCAGCGAGGGTCTGGGCGACACGCTCTGCTCGGCCTCTCAGGTCAGCTGGATGACGCTGGAAGGTGTCGGCACGGTGGAGGACGCGGACGCTCAGGCTCTGATGCAGACCCTTCTGGACAATGCTTCTTATCAGAGCACGGGCATGAGCGGTTCCGGCTCTCTGCACATCGGTCTGACCAATGGGCTGACCCTTCAGCTCCTGGTGGGCGACGACACGGTCAGCGCCTGCGGCACATGGAGCTGTCCCGAGTTCTTCGAGTCCTTCCATGAAGCCCTTGGGGGCTGAGGCAGGGCTAAAGCCCTGCACCCCGGACTGCGCGGCAAAGCCGCGCAGGGCTGCTTGAGGGAAAGCTGGTTGGCCGCGGAGTTACCGCCGCTCGGCAG
>CAKUCE010000409.1 GCA_934643535.1 uncultured Clostridia bacterium
TGCTGGCAGTTGTCAGCGAGGATGTGGATGGCGATGGCGATCCCACCAATGAAGTAGGCTACATGAATCCGCTGGCCAACGGCGTCGGAAGCATCAAGGACGCTGTGGTTCGTCTGTATGGCTCTTACGGCCTGGCAACGCTGGGAAGCGGCAAGCATCCGAACCTGCAGCTCAACGAGGATGGAACGTTGTCCTTCCTGCCTTCGCTGGACCGCTATAAGGAAGTGCTGCAAAAAGTTCATGAGTGGTATGAAGCCGGCGTATTCCCGGCGGATGTGCTGACGATGGATAATGCCGCCTGCTATGCGGTCTGCGCGGAAAACCGCGTGGGCGTGGTTCCTACGCTGTCTGCTACGAACTTTACGACTACGCCGGATGATTACGTGGGTCTGGAAGCGTTGGAAGGCCCCTATGGGGACAAGAATATCGCTTGGCAAAACATGAATCTGGCGAATGTAGGCACCTTTGTGATCACCGCTGATTGCAAGAACCCTGAACTGCTGGCCAGCTGGATCGACTGGTTCTATTCTGACGCGGGCGCGATCAAGTTCTTTATGGGTACGGAAGGCAAGACCTTTGATATCGTTGACGGCAAGTACGTTTATCAGGATTGGGTCACCAATAGCCCTGATGGCCGCTCCATGGACGAAATCATTGGCACCTTCAGCTGCTATCCCGGCGGCGGCGCTCCCCGCATTGTGTCCGAACCCTTCTTCTCCGGTACGCAGAAGCAGCCGGACGCCATGGCGCTGGGCGAGAAGAACTATCAGTATCTGACCCCGAATGCAGCGCCGAATTTCACTTACACGCTGGAAGAAAGCCAGAAGCTGATCGATCTGAGCGACCTGATCACCTACAGCGACAATATGATGATTCAGTTTGTTACCGGCGCGGAGTCCTTTGACAACTGGGATGCTTATCTTCAGAAGCTGAACCAGCTGAAAATGGACGAGTACATGGAAATCGAATCCGCTGCTTATAGCCGTTATGCCAACGCCCTGTAAGCGCTGAGTTTTCCGGAGGGCCCATCCTTTTCCGAGGGGGATGGGCTCTCTTTTATAAAAAAGATCCCTGAAATGGATCCTTTTTGGAGGGAAAAACAGAAAAAGACGGGTCTTTCGGTCGAAAACAGTAATTTGTTACAATCGGAGTCGGGGGTGAGTTTGTGCCGGAAAAAGCAATGATTTTTGATGTTGAACGTTTTTCCACCGAGGACGGACCCGGGATCCGAACCTCCGTTTTTTTCAAGGGATGTCACCTGCACTGCCCATGGTGTCACAACCCGGAGGGGATTTCTTTTGTGCGTCAGCTTCGATTTGCACCTCAAAAATGCATCGGCTGCGGAAAATGTGCGGAAATATGTCCAGTTTCGGCTCATGGAATGGATGAAAATGGAAAGCATACGCTGAACCGCGCCCGCTGCAAAAGTTGTATGCGATGCGCCGGTGTTTGTTACACGGGCGCGCTGGAAGCGGTAGGCCGGACGGTGACAGTAGAAGAAATAATGAAAGAACTATTGGAAGATGAAATTTTCTATCGCCGTTCCGGCGGAGGCGTTACGGCTACAGGAGGAGAGGCACTTTGCCAGGCGGAGTTTGTGGCGGAACTTTTTACGGCCCTGCAGGCACGGAAAATCCATACGGCGATAGAAACAAATCTTTGCCTTCCATGGAAACAAATAGAGGCTGCGCTTGAAAAAACGAATCTGATCATGTTTGATCTGAAAACGATGGACAGCGCGCTCCATGAACAAACGATCGG
>CAKUCE010000410.1 GCA_934643535.1 uncultured Clostridia bacterium
GCACCCCAAAGGCTCCCCTCTCAGGGGCCGATTCCCCCTATCAGGGGGAAATGTCCCGAAGGGACAAAAGGGGTAGGGACGCTGTCAGCCGCAGGCTGACTGAGAGGTCGTCGCAAATCTGCTGCAACCTCTCCGTCCCGGCGTTCCGCCGAGCCACCTCCCCTGAAAGGGGAGGCTTTTTTGCGCACCCCATTTATAAAAATTCCACAAAAATTCCATCCGATCCTTGCAACCGCAGGGAACGTGTGGTATTGTTATGGCGCAACCCCCAAAAAGCCAAAAGCGGGTATCCGCTTTTTCATCTGCAGAAAACTGCAGATGAAGTGTTTTGCTGGTCCCACTTTGGCAAAACAGATGCAAAGGAGAATGGACAATGAAAAAACGGATCTTAGCCTGTCTGTTGGCACTGGTCATGCTGATCGGCGTGATGCCGGTCATGGCACTGGCGGAGAATAATGTAGTAACGCCGGATGACCTTGCCGATGCAGTTACCGCTGCACAGAGCGGTGATACAATTTATCTTGGCGAGGGAACGTACACGCTTTATAAGAAAGGTGCGAATGTCATCAATAAAAATCTGACCTTTGTTGGCGCAGGTGCTGACAAAACGACCTGGCTGGTTGGCCCCAAGACCCCTGATCCTGCAAAGTTCGGTACAGAGTATAACAGTGACTACAGCTTTGATGTCCGTGGTACTAAGGAAACAAAGGAAACTGTTACATTTAAGAACATGACGCTTCAATCAGGTAGAGTCGATTACCTTGGTTTTGCAGGCACCGATAATACCGTTGTAGAGGACTGCGTGATCGAGGGTAAGACCTTCTACTGGGGCTACACGTCCGCAACGTTCAAAAATACTACCTTTGTCTGTCCGAAGGGAGACTATGCGATTTGGACGTATTCTTCGCCCACGATGACCTTTGATCACTGCGTGTTCAACTCCTCCGGTAAGGTTATCAATGTTCCGTCCTCTGGCGATGGCCCCAAAAACTTGGTTGTCAATTATCAAGACTGCATCGTAAATTCTTCCGCTTCCATAAAAAGTGTGTTTAATGTACATGATTATGGTGATTGGGGAAATAATGAATCTCCCCGTACCATTAACATTAGCGGCCATAATGAAGTATACGGATTGTATCCGAACAGTGACACCTGCTCACGCTTGTTCCAAGTGGAAGCCTTAGCTGATAATGAAAAATTTGCAGAAAAAATTGAAAATGGTTATGGTGTGACCATCAACTTCGGCAGCACGACTGTCTGGAAAAACGGCGCGATGGTCGATGACAAGACCTACCATAACAGCGGTGTGACGGCAAACGGCGTTGCTTATACCAACGGCGTCGACGGTTCCAACGACAGCCTGTACGCCGAGGGTTATAAGGACAATGTCATCAACGTCACTCCGGAAAGCGACTGGGCCCAGCAGCCTGACGGCTCGTACAAGCGGACGGTCAAGCGCGTCTGCAAATACTGCGGTTATGAAGAGACCGTAGAAGAGACCAAGCGCGACGACATCGACGACATCACCGCCGTCCTGCTCCCGGCCCTGCAGGCCAACACCGACGACCACTATTCCTATCTGATCGGCTACGCCGACGGCACCGTTCGTCCGAACGGGAAGATCACGCGGGCGGAGGTCGCGACGATCTTCTTCCGGCTGCTGGACGACGATACGCGCGCAAAGTACTGGTCTTCCGAGAATAATTTCTCCGATGTTTCGGCTGACAAGTGGTACAACAACGCGGTCTCCACGCTTTC
>CAKUCE010000411.1 GCA_934643535.1 uncultured Clostridia bacterium
GTAATTTCGCAGCCAAGTCGCATGTCTCCCTACGCCCCTGCGCGCCATAGGCGCGCAGTCCGGGGTGCAGGGGGTCACCCCCTGCTCATTCGCCGGTGACGAAGGTGTACAGGGCCTCGGCGGCGTCCTTCAGACGGGGGCCGGGACGGGAGACTTCGTTGGAGTCGGCGTTGAAGATCGCGTCGTTCTGAACGGCCTTCAGGGTGTCCCAACCGGTGCGGGACTTGATTTCCTCCACGGGGGTGGGGCCTTCGCCGTAGTACATGGAGATGGTGACGATATAGTCGGGATCCCGCTCCAGCACCTGCTCTTCGGAAATTTCCGCCCAGCCTTCTACATCGGCGAAGGCGTTGGTCAGGCCGCACATGGTGGCCAGCTCATCCATGAAGGTGCCCTTGCCGGCCGTCCACAGGCCCCACTGCAGGGGAGAAACCTCGAAGTAGACGGTCTTGCCGGTGTTTTCGCTCTTGGCGGCAATGTCGGCAAAAGTGGACTGCATGTCCGCTGCCAGGGCTTCGGCTTCGTCGCTGCGGCCCACCAGCGCGCCGATCAGACGGATGGCGGTGTACACGCCTTCAATGTCCTGCGCGTCGCTGACGACCACGCGGATACCGGCGGCTTCCAGCGCGGCGACCTGCTCTTCGGTCTGGGCCATTTTCGCCATGATGACCACCTGAGGCTCCAGGGCGATGATCTGCTCCAGATTGGTGTCAGCGCCGGACTGAACCGCGGGTACGTCCAGAACGGATTCCGGGTAGTCGCAGTATTCGCCGCGGCCTACCAGCGTGTCCTCCGCGCCCAGGGCGGCGATGATCTCGCAGTCGGAAGCGGTCAGCGCCACCACCTTGGTAGCGGGCGCGTCCAGCGTGATCTCCCGGCCGGCCATGTCGGTCACGGCGACGGCGGTGCTTTCCGCAAAGGCTGCGGTCAGGCTGAGCGCCATCACAAGGGCAAGAAACAGGGATACGAGTTTTTTGGTCATTGGTCTTTCCTCCTGATTGAATCAGATCAAATGAATGAGCAGGGAAAAACGCTTTTGAGCAAGCAAAAGCGTTCCTCCCGGAGGAACGCTAAAGAAGCCTTCGCCGTGTCCGGCGTTGGCCTTCCAGCAAATCCCATCCCCAGGGGCTTGTTCGAACGATGGAAACAGGTCTCCCGGCTTGGCCTCATTCTACTTGCGCACCTTCCCGTCCAAAGGACAGTGGCTTTTCCGCGCGTTCGTCCGCTTCACGGTTACTGGGATAGCTCGGAAATTGCATCCGTATTCCCATGACGCTCCCGACCAGAGGAGCGCCACGCCTCACGGCGCAGATCCATCGGCTGATTCATTTGTCGTGTCGATTATACCTGTCCGGCCGGGTCAAGTCAACGAAAGCGTAAATTTCCAGAAGGAGGCAGGCTGCATTTTTTAGGCAGAAAGCACCAAAACGCTGCTCCTGCCATGCCGCAATGTGAAATTTTGCGCCGCCCCATTGACGGATGAAAAAAAGCCGTGTATCCTGTTGGCGAAAACCCGGCGCGCCAGCGGAAAGAGGCCGGGAAGAGGAAAATTCGAAAGAAAACAGGGTTGGAGGAAATTCTGCATGCTATATCCCAAAACCGCTGAAAAAGAACTGACACAGGAGCTGTTCCGTCATCCGGGCAGCGAGTATCGCGGCGCGCCCTTCTGGGCATGGAACTGCAAACTGGAAAAGGACGATCTGCTCTGGCAGTTGGACGTGCTGAAAAAGATGGGGCTGGGC
>CAKUCE010000412.1 GCA_934643535.1 uncultured Clostridia bacterium
TAAAGGAGCAGGGCTTGGAAGGCCAGATTCATGACAATCAGGTGTTAAATTATCTGGATCAATACATTACGGCAGATAAAGCAGCAAAGGATGTGCGTCTGTATCAGCAGCAAAACAGCATTCGCCGTTTCCGCGATGTATTTAATCAGAAAATGCGTCAGGGTGTCGGCGAATCCAGACGCAGAAAAGAAGCGTCAAACAGTGCAATCCGTGAGATGTTTGGGCGACTGATTAGTTTTGCTGGTTATCTGATCGTTGGCATCCGTGCAGCTCAGGGATATTTTTCGATTGGAGATGTGCTTTTGTACGCGGGTGCATTGTCACGTGTCTCAGAAGGCGCACGTATGCTTGTTTACTCCATGCAGCATGTAGCGATGCAGGCACCACATTGTCAGGAGTTTCTTGATTTTGTTCAAACCGGAAAGAAGACCAAAAAGAAATCGGAAGAAGCATCCGTTGCTCGCTCAACATCTCATGAGATTCGTTTTGAACATGTGAGCTTTTTGTATCCGGGCAGCATAAAGCCTGCCGTAGAAGATGTCAGTCTTGTAATCAAAAGTGGGGAACACCTTGCGATTGTTGGGAAAAATGGAAGTGGAAAATCCACCTTTGTTAAGTTGCTGTGCCGTATGTATGAGCCACAAAAAGGCCATATTTATTTGGATGGAAAAGAGATTCGTGCGTATTCAAAAGAGGAATACTGGAAAATTCTCGGCGTTGTCTTTCAGGATTTTGCACTCATTGGCTTACCCCTTGCGGAAAACATTGCAGCTTCTGCACAGTACGATGAAAAGAAAGTACGCCGCTGTCTGAAAGATACCGGTCTGGAAGAGTGGGCCGATCAGTTAAAGAATGGCTTGAACGAATGGATGTCAGCTATGGAAGGAACAGCGCCGTCCGGCGGAGAAAAGCAGCGTCTGGCACTGGCAAGAGCGCAGTACCGCGATCCATCTTTGATGTTGCTGGATGAGCCAACGGCGGCACTCGATCCGGTGGCAGAGTCAGAGATTTTTAAGAAATGCCGTGAGATCACCGGATCAACCAGTGCGGTCTATATCTCACATCGCCTTTCTGCCTGCCGTTTCAGTGATCGCATTCTCGTATTTGATGATGGACATATTATCCAGGAAGGTCATCATGACGAGTTGGTACAGCAAAAAGGTACGGTGTACGATCAGCTTTGGCAGGCACAGGCGCAGTATTATACATAATCAACAAAAGGTCAGCGTTAAAGAAAATGTTTGCAAAGCAACTAGTATCATATATTTATCATACATGATACAACAACCGCTTCGCATAAGATTCCCGATATGCGGACGGTGACAATCCGGTACATTTCTTATAAGTGCGGGCAAAATTATGAGCATCGGTGTAACCAAGCTTTACGGCGATTTCACCGATGCTCAAATTTGTATCGGTTAGAAGATAGCTTGCCTCATCCATCTTTGATTTTAAGATAAATTGCTTTAACGGCACACCAGAAAGCTTACGGAAAAGGTGTGATAAATATTTCTCATTGTAGCCAAAATGGAGCGCAATGTCTGAAACACGTAGGTTGTTGGCGCGGTTTAGCTTTATGTAGTCAAGCATATCAGAGTAGATTTGCTTCTGCGCGAGCTTATTTGTATCTGTTTCTTCTTTTGTCAGCTGAGAATACAGCTCACATACAAGTGCTGTTGTTTCATAATTTAAGGCAAGATGACAGTGACCATCACGTACATTGCTTTGCAG
>CAKUCE010000413.1 GCA_934643535.1 uncultured Clostridia bacterium
ATTCTATAGCCGTCTTGTCAGGATTTCCAGAGGGAAAAGAGGTGCTGCGCATGAAAAGGATTCGTCAAAAGTGGCTGCGGGCGCTGCCGGTGGTCGCCTTTTTCTGCGCGGCGGTAACGCTGGCCATGGCCGTCTATACCTTCCGCTGGGAGCCGGAACGCTACCGTGCGGCCTGCACGGTGTATGCGCTGCCCGCCGGTCAGCGCACCGATGCCGACGCGGAAAAGCTGGCCCGGATGCTGTGCCGGGACTGTGATCTGCTGGTCAACACCCCTGAATTCCAGCAAAAAGTGCTGCAAAATACGCGAAGCGACGGTAAAACGCGCCTGTACGTCCGTCAGGCGGACGGCGGTCATATGCTGAAGGTGGAAGCCGTAGGAGAAGCTCCCGCCGTCGCCGCAGCTCTTTCCAACGCCGTGGCGGACGCTCTGTTAGAGGAATTGTCCGGTCGGATGGGCGCGGCGGAGGTTCATCTGGTTTCGCGGGCCGACGTGCCGGAAAAGCCTTTCGCGCCGGATCGCCCGGTCAAAATTGCCGCAGCGTTTTTGCTTTCCCTTGCGTTGTTTTCTTTGATCGCCCTGCTGATCCCCGCGCCTCGGGAACGGGCCCAATGGAACCCGCGGGAGCTGCCCGGCGAAGGGCTTCCCTGTCTGGCGGGGGTGGCGGAATACGACGGCTGCCTGCGCCGCCTGAGCCGGGAACGCCGCCGGGGACACCCGGTCGTGCTGGCGGACGGCGTGGACGAGCTGACCCGGGAAAACGTGCGCGAGCTGGTGCTGCAGCTGCGCGCACGCCAGTCCCATCCGGGATGCTCCATTGTAATGACCGGCATGGAGGAGGAGGACAGCGCCACCCTTTCCCTGTTGACGGCCTCCGAGCTGGCGGCGCAGGGCTTCGAGGTGCTGCTGATGGAAATGGATGCCTATGCTCCCAGCCTGCGGAAGTGGCTGGGCGTGCAGGGCACTATGGATGTGATGGACTGCCTTCAGCGGGAGGACGCGCTCCGCACTGCGCTTTTGTCCACGCCCATTCCCCGGCTGCTGTTCATGGATGTGTGCCACGAGCCCGGCTTTCTCAGCCGGATCGCCGCCCGTCCGGGCTTTGCCGCCTTTCTGACGGACGCGGCCCAATCCTTCGATTATGTGATTCTGAACGCTCCGCCCTGTCAGACCGTCAGCGACGCGGCCATGCTGGGCGCGATCGCCGACAGGACGGTCGCAGTCGCTCAGGACGGCCGATATACGCCCCGGGAGCTGAACGGAATGCTGCGGGCACTCGCGGGCAAGGTGCGCTGTCTGGAAGGCGTGGTTTTCTGCCGGGTGCCGCTGAAGCGTTTCCCTCGAAGCCGAAACGACCGCCGCGCCCTGCGGGGCTAGATCCGCGCCGCCCCCATTTGCGCGGACTGCCCCAGATCAAACCGGGAGGTTGAACGATGGATCTGCTGAAAACGCTGCTTGTCTATATGACGATGGTATACGCCTCCTCCATGCAGAGCATGCCGGATGCGGAAGCCTATATGGCCACGGTCGCCACGCCCACCCCGGCGGTGACGGCCACGGCGGAGCCTACGCCCCGGCCCACCGCCGTGCCCACGGTGGAGGTGTCCGTCAATCCGGATTATCGCACCATTCAGACGGGCGATAAGGGCGACGAGGTGCTGCGCCTGCAGCAGGCGCTGGCCGAGTACGGCTATTATGAAGGTGATCT
>CAKUCE010000414.1 GCA_934643535.1 uncultured Clostridia bacterium
GCACTTCGGTCAGCATGTCGTCCAGATCCCGTGCGCCCAACCCGTGCATCCGCTCGTCGTAGGCTTCCCGCAGGCCGCGAGGGAAGCCCGCGGCTTCCACGCCGTTCTTCTCCTGCGACAAAAGCCGCAGCATTTCGGCGGGCGAGGTCTTCTCGCCCCGCTCTTCCAGCAGCTCCGCCATCAGGGCAAGGGCCTGCTCCCGGCTGAACAGAGGCTTTTTCTCCAACAAATTCAGAGCAATGGCATGGAATGTGCCCACAGTGATGGATCTTGCCGCGTTCCCCAGACGTTCCTTCAGTCGGGTGCGCATTTCCTCCGCCGCCTGATGGGTAAAGGTAACGGCGGTGATCTCCTTCGGCGGCACCTTCCGCCGTTCCACCAGATCGGCGATGCGTTCCACCAGCGTGCGGGTCTTGCCGGTTCCGGGGCCGGCCACCACGGCAACGACTTCGTCCTCCGCCTGGATGGCTTCCTCCTGCTCCGGGTTCATCCGCAGGGGCAGCTTCTGCACCGTTTCTTCCGGCTCCGCTTCGGCGGCGTGTGCTTTTACCGGCTGCTTTTTCGCCCTGGGCGCGGCAAAGCCCGCCAGCTCCAGCAGGGAAGTCTGGCCTTCCAGCAGTTCCAGCTCGTGGGGTTCAAACACGGTGATCACGCCGTATTCGCCGTCATAGCCCGCCTGCTTGTGAACCTGTCCCGTGCGCAGACGGCGCAGGGCTTCGGCTACGCCGTGCCCCATGTCCCGCTCCACCACGTCCAACGGCAGCTCCCGCAGGATCGTAAACTCCGGGCCGTAGCGTCTGAGCATTTCCAGATAGGCTCCCTGTACCCGCTTGCTGGCCGCGCCGGTCTGCATGCAGTTGGCCAGCAGCTCCGGCAGAGGCATCAGACTTTCGAAGGGACGGGAAAGCGGCCCCGGCTCCCGACGGTCGGCCAGCTCGTCCACCCGGTGCAGCACGCCTACGGTCAGCTTTCGGCCGCAGACCGGGCATCGGCCATTCAGGGCGTTAGTTTCCTCCGGCTCCAGACAGCAGCTGCAGGCTCGGTGGCCGTCCAGATGGTACTTGCCCTCCTCCGGGAAAAATTCGATCGTCCCCTCAAAGCCCTCGCCGGTTTCCAGCGCGTGTTTCAGCTCCCCATAGGTCGCGCCGCAGGAAAGCAGATTGGCCTCCCGCCCCAGCTTTTGCGGAGAGTGCGCGTCGGAATTGGACACCAGCAGATAGGAGTCCAATTGGGACACCCGCCGGTTCATGGGCGGGTCGGAAGAAAGCCCCGTTTCCAACGCATGAATGCAGCCGGTCATATCGCCGTAGCATTCCTCCAGCGTGGAAAACTGGGAAAATTCCCCGAACACGGAAAAATGAGGCGTCCAGATATGAGCTGGAATAAAGATCGCGTCCGGGCAGGCGTCCATGGTCATCTGCAGAAGGTCCCGGCTGTCCATGCCCAAAATGGGCCGGCCGTCGCTGTGCAGGTTGCCTACGGCTTCCAGCCGGTGGGCCAGTTCCTCCGCCTCGTCCAGCCCGGGCAGCAGGATGACGTGATGCACCTTCCGGGTCTTCCCGTCCTTCTTGTAGATGGTGCTGATCTCCCCGGATACCACAAAGCGGACGGGTTCGCCGCCGCCGGCTACGCCGGACGGCAGGGCGAACTCCTTCCGCAGTGCATATACGCCGTCTCCGGCAGGCTCCAGCATTTCCCGAAGCTC
>CAKUCE010000415.1 GCA_934643535.1 uncultured Clostridia bacterium
CCACCCGGTAAAACCCGATCAGATTGGTGGGACGGGTGTGGTGGTAGACCTCCTCCACGGCGGCAAAGTCCTCCAGTTCAAAACGGATGCTCAGGCCGCAGCCCACAGCCACGTCCCGGGGCGTGGTAATGATCTGCACCCGCACGCCCGCCCGGCGGAGAGCGGCTTCAAATTTCATCACCTGCTGCCGGGAGCGGAAGGAAGCGATGCCGAAGATTTCCTGCATAGGTTCATTTCCTCCTTTCTTTCTCATACAGTATACGGCGCGGAGCGCGCAAGTGTGAGAGACGGAAATGAGGAAGAAAAAATGATCTATTTGGATAACGCGGCTACCTCCTATCCCAAGCCGCCCATGGTCGTCCGGGCCATGGCGGGCACGCTTTCCCGGCTGGGCGGTAATCCGGGCCGGTCGGGGCACAAGCTGTCCCTCTGCGGCGGCCGGGTGATGGAGCATTGCCGGGAAATACTGGCGGAGGAGCTGGAAGCGCCCGCGGCGGATAATATTCTTTTTACCTCCGGCTGCACGGAAGCGCTGAATCTGGCTATTCGAGGAAGCCTTTTCCGGGGGGACGAGGTGCTTTGCAGCCACGCGGAGCATAACGCGGTCATGCGGGTGCTCAAGGGGCTGGAGCAGCAGGGGGAGATCACCGTGCGGGTGGCGGAGCCGGACAGCCGAGGCCTTCTGTCACCGGAAACGCTGCGAAACGCCGTGGGGCCGAAAACAGCGCTGTGCGTGCTGAACCATGCCAGCAATGTCACCGGCGTGATTCAGCCGGTGCGGGAATTGACCGAGGCGCTCCGGCCCATGGGGATCCCCGTGCTGGTAGACGCGGCGCAGACGGCGGGAATCCTGCCGGTTTCGCTGAAAAAGCTGGGGGCAGATATGATCGCCCTGCCGGGTCATAAGGGATTGCTGGGCCCCCACGGCACGGGAGTGCTGGCATTGGGGCCGGGCATGCTGCCCAGACCGCTGGTGGCGGGCGGCACAGGTTCCCAGAGCGAAAGCATGGTGCAGCCTGAGTCCCTGCCGGATCGCTACGAAAGCGGCACGCCCAATCTGCCGGGCGTCGCCGGACTGCTGGCCGGGGCCCGATTCGCCTTCCGGCACCGGGCCGAGATTGAGGAATACGAACGGGGACTGGCCCGGCGGCTGCGGCAGGGACTGAGCCAGCTGCGGGGACTGCGGCTGCTGGGCAGCGACGGCACGCCCATGGTGGGCGTGGTGAGCTTTGTGCCCCAGCGGCGGGATCCGGGCGAAGTCTGCGACCGGCTGGCGGAACAGGGGTTTGCCCTTCGGGCGGGCCTGCACTGCGCGCCTTCCATCCACCAGTGGCTGGGAACGCTGGAGACCGGCGCAATTCGGGCCAGCGTGGGAATCTACAATACCGAGGAAGAGATCGACCGCTTCGTGGAGGCTGTGGACAGAATGATGAAATGACAAAACAAAAGACTCGCCGTGCCGGAAAGCGTCCGGCGCGGCGAGCTGCCTTTGATGGAAATTCAGGACTGCCTGAAGTAGCTGGCGGGATAATCCGTCCGCAGGGCTTTTTCATCCACCTTGTAGCGGGAAAGATGATCGCTCATGACGGCCCGGGCGGCTGCGGTGTTGCCCCGCTGCAGGGCTTCGTAAATGGCCCGGTGATCGGCCACGATCTGAGGATTCCGAACCGCCGTCAGGGACATGTCACGCA
>CAKUCE010000416.1 GCA_934643535.1 uncultured Clostridia bacterium
GTCCCTCCGGCGCTTTGCCCCGTTCGTTACTGAGCGACAAACAGGCTCTGCAGCGTATCGAGGAAGGCGGGAATGTCTTCATCGATCAGCAGCTGCTGGCAGGCGCTGGTCACGTAATCCGTGGTGCCGGTCGCCCACATCTGATCGGGCCAGAGGCCGATGTTGTCGGCGCTGTCAAAGCAGCTCAGGATCGGCTTGGTCTCTTCCACAGCGGAAACAACGCCCTTGATGTAGGAAGCGGAGCCGTCCATGTCGGCATAGTACTGCGCGTTGTCCTCCCGGGCCATGAACTGAAGGAACTTCAGCGCGGCTTCGGGATTGGCGCAGGTGGAGCTGACGCACAGACCCAGGTCATTCTGATAGCCGATGCGCATGTGGTTGCCGGTCTTGGCGGGCAGCGGGAAGGAGGAGAACTCGAAATCGGGGTTCAGGGCCTTCACGGAAGGAACGATCCAGATGCCCTGAATGATCATGGCCGCTTCGCCGTTGGCGAAGGCGTCCAGCGCCTGATCGTAGTTGGTGCCCATGGTATCTTCCTGAGCGTAGCTGTTCAGCTCCAGGAATTCCTTGGCGGACTCCTCGAAGCCGGCGTAGTCGGTCACAGTGGCTTCGCCGTTGTAGATGGCGCTGTTGACGGTCTCATAATCGTCCACGCAGTTCAGCGCGACCATGGACCACACCGTGCTGGACTGCCAGTCCATGTTGTGCATCACAAAGGGGGTGATACCGGCGGCCTTCAGCTTTTCGCACACGGCGATCAGCTCTTCATAGGTGGTGGGGACTTCGATGCCGTTTTCTTCAAAGATCTTTTTGTTGTAGAAAACGCCGGCGGCGTTCATGGAGATGGGCAGGATGTAGGACTTTCCTTCGTAGAGGGTATCCTTCAGCATTCCTTCGTCGATGGTGGAGAAAACGTCCTTATCGGTCAGATCCAGCAGCATGCCGTTCTTGGCCATTTCCTGATAACGGGGATCAGTGGCATAGTAGGTCAGCATTTCCGGCAGCTTGTTGGTAGCCGCACGGGTCTGCAGCACCGTGGTGGAGTCGGGAACCTGCGTCTGCTCCACGTCGATGTCGGGGTTTTCGGTCTCGAACTTATCGATCAGCGTGTTCAGAATATCGACCACTTCAGGCTTGATATTGAAGAACTCCAGATGAACCTTGTCGCTGCTCTCGGCCAGCGCAGAAACGCTTCCGAGCATCAGCATGGCGCAAAGAACCAAAGCCAATACCTTTTTCATGGGTTTTGTCCTCCCAATGATTATTTGAACTCCCGAAGGAGGAAGTTCCTTACCTTTTGCGCTACCAGCGCCTGAGCTGCGGCCGTCTCGTAGCAGTGATGCACGCCCGGGATCAGCTGAAGCTCCGCCCGGCTGCCCAGTTTGTCCTTCAGACGGATGCTGTGGTAAACCGGCGAATCGCCGTCCAGCTCGCCGTGGATCAGCAGCGCGGGTACGTTCAGTCCGCAGACGATGCGGTATCCATCCAGATCGGACAGCTCATCCACCATCGCCTTGGAGACCCGGAAGCCTCCCAGATCGATCCAGCCGTTTTGCAGGAAATCCTGCAGCTGCGGTCCTGTCAGCAGTTGGATCAGCTCATGATAGCAGGAAAATGCCGGACTCAGCAGCACCAGTCCCGCCGCGTTCGCCTTCTCCGCGGCCATG
>CAKUCE010000417.1 GCA_934643535.1 uncultured Clostridia bacterium
GGTATAGCCCTCCACGCGGTAGCTACCGGTGTTGAGGTCGCAGTTCTTATTGTCGTTGTTCTTATCGCGATAGCCAACAGCCACAACGGACGGTGCCGTACCGGTAGCAGGCGCAGCGTTGACATAGCCGATGGTAACGCCGGCAAAGCGGGCACGATCCTTGCCGGAGCCAAGCTCCCACTTCTCGCTCTGCTCCCAGCCGTTTGCGTAGTCGTACACCGCCAGGTAGGACTTTTCGAGGCCTTCTTGGCCGTTATAATTCTTTTTCGGCAGGTCGTTGACATTGACCGTGATGGCCAGCTCCTCCACGCCGTCCATATCCACATCGCCCACTGCCATATCCACGCTCAGATGCGCACGCAGCTCATCGTTGTTGTTGCCCTCGTGCTTTGCGAGGATGGCGCGGTGTACGCCCTCCGCCATAAAGCCGCCGAGGTTGATCTCGCGCTGGTAATTCAGCAAACCATTAAAGGAATACTCCTTGATGCGATCGTCCTGGCTGGCGCTGCCCGGCGTGTACACCATAAGGGTGTCCTTGCCGTCGCCGTCAAAGTCGCCTGCCTCGATGCACAGCATGGCGCGGGTCTGGTAGAACTTGAGCCTGTCGATAAAGGCCGCATCGCCGCCACACAGGTCGGTGGCATCTACCACCTTGCGATCCTTGTTCGTCACATACAGGCGCAGTCTGTTATCATTGTCGTCGAACGCAAGGGTCGCTATGTACTCGTCCCGTCCGGTACCATAGGGGTCGAATGCGACATTGACGAGCCGTCTGGCGTTGCCGATGTTGTAGCTTCCATGCCCCCACCGGAAGGACGACATCTGGCTGCCCTTGCCGTCCGCGCCACCCGTATAGGTGGTCTGGAACTCGTCGTCATGCACGCCCGCTACGACCAGCTCATGGTCTTGAAACAGCGGGATCCATGCAGTGGTGCCGTATGGGTTATTTTTCAGCTTTGCTTCTGCTGTGATGGCTTCTTTCTCTTCCATCGTCAAACCAAAAGCATTTTTTGCTTGGCTGGCCGGTGTACTGGTCGGGTCCGCCGCCTTCGCCCACGGTATCGTCTGCGGTGCCAACGACACCAGCATGCACAACGTGAGCAGCCAGCTCAACGCTCGTTTCTTCATCCCGTTTCCTCCTCTTTTTTCGTTCCGCTTTGTGTTGGGAATACAGTAATCCCATATTATCTGCTCCCCATTTTACAAAGAAATGGGAAGCGCCCCAGAAAGGTACCAAATTTGTTACCTTTCTGGGGCTCTGTCTTGTGATTTCTTCCGTTTTATGTGTCGTTCTCAGTTTGGTTCTCGTTTGACGAGGCACCGCTTTTTGTAAAACGCAATACCATAGCATAGGATCTCGTCATATTCATCCCGGAGATCTTCTGCATACTGCTGCGCTTCGATCTGGCGCAGTGCCGCGGGCGGGTGATGAGCGTGACCTTGGCTTTTCGGGTGTTCAAAAGATCGCGGATCAAGCCTGTCTTATCCACATAGTACCAGCCCTCGCGTCGAATCTCTGCAAAGTCAGACGTTCCGATCGGTAAGGTTACCCTCGGCATGATGACCAACTCCTTTCCGTTTATATACGGTTTTATAAATACTTCCCGGTCATGCTCCTCTCATTCCTCTGGATCTCCTGCGGTGTTCCGTTTGCTACAATTTCTC
>CAKUCE010000418.1 GCA_934643535.1 uncultured Clostridia bacterium
GCTCTCCCGGCGGGCGCTGCCCGTGGGGGCCATGCCCATCCGGCGGCCGTTCAGACGGTCGATCATGTAGTTCTTCAGAATGCCGTTTTCGATCAGAACCAGACGGTTCGTGGGCATGCCTTCATCGTCCACGTTTTCGCTGCCCCATTCGTTGGGAATGGTGCCGTCGTCAATGGCCGTGACGCAGGGCGCGGCGATCTGCTGACCCAGTTTGCCGCAGAATTCGCTCATGTTGCTGGCCACGGCGGTGGCTTCCAGACTGTGACCGCAGGCCTCGTGGAAAATCACGCCGCCAAAGCCGCTGCCGATGACCACCGGCATCACTCCGGAGGGACAGAAGGGCGCGTGCAGCATTTTCACAGCCGTTTTGCCCGCCCGAAGGCCCATCAGGGCCGGGTCGATGGTGTCAAGAAAGTAGTCGAAGCCCCTGGCCGCGCCGGGAGCCTCGCCCGCGGACTGATTCTCCGTCCCGTTGGAGGCTACGGCCTGACAGCGCAGACGGGAATAAACGCGGGTATCGGTGACGTACAGCCCCTCGCTGTTGCAGATCAGCACGTCCTGCTCGCTGTCGGTAAAGGCGCATAGCACCTGCGAAATTTCATCGCCCGCGGAGCGCGCCGCCTTGTCCGCCGCACGAAGGATGTCGATCTTCCGCCGGGTGTCCACCTCGGAGGGCTTCATCCAGATGGGATGACGGTTGACGAAGCGCCGCTCCTCCAACGTCTGTACCGCCGTGCGGCCCTGCCGCTGGGAGCGGATGGCCGAAGCCGCCTCCCTGGCGCACTTCAGCAGCCCTTCCCGGCCAAAATCGTTGGTGTAGGCGTATACGGCGGACGTTCCGTCGTACACCCGCACGCCCGCGCCGTGCAGACGGCCCGAGTTTACCCGCTCCACGTGGCCGCTTTGCAGGGCAACGGCCTGATCCCGCCGGTCCTCCACAAAGATCTCCGCAAAGTCGCCGCCGGTGGATAAGGCGGCGTCCAGCGCTTCCATGGCAAGATGTTTGTCCAACATTCGCTTGTTCTCCTCTCACTTTGGGATTGGGTTATTTCAGGATTTCGTCAAAGTTCGCGTCCGCAAGGCTGGCGGCGGTAAAGGTGGCCTTGGGATTGGCGCTGGCGGAGCCAACGCCCAGCACGCGCATGCCGCCGTTCAGGGCCGCTTCCACACCCGCGTCCGCGTCCTCCACCACCATGCAGTTTTTGGGGTCGAGGTGAAGCAGCTTCGCGCCCAGCAGGAAGACCTCCGGGTCGGGCTTGCTGTGGGTGATCTGGTTGCCGTCGGCTACCGCGTCGAAATAGCTGCTCAGGCCGATCTGACGCAGAATGATGGGGGTGTTTTTACTGGAGGAGCCGATGGCGATCTTCACGCCGCGCTTTTTCAGCATATCCAGCGTATCCATGGCTCCGGGCAGCATATCCTGCGCGGTGAGTTTTTGAATCAGCTCCACATAGTAGCCGTTTTTACGGGTGGCCATTTCGACCTTCTGTTCTTCGGTGTAGGCTTTCGTCGCTTTTTCCAGAATGATCTCCAGACTGGCCATGCGGCTGACGCCCCGCAGGCGTTCGTTCACCTTACGGTCAAAGGGGATGCCTTCTTCGTCGGCCATGCGTTTCCACGCCAGATAATGGCAATCGTCGGTGGAGACGATAACGC
>CAKUCE010000419.1 GCA_934643535.1 uncultured Clostridia bacterium
GGCGTGGAGCTGACGTTTCCTGTCAGCCGTTACGAAATGATGGACGCTTTCGAGCAGATTCACACCAAGTCGCCGGGCGATGTCTACTGGCAGGTGGATGAGTTTTACTGCTTTGACTATCTCGCCCCGCATCTGGACGAGAGTATCCTCTGTTCCACCACGTCGGGCGGCGCTGACCACAACAATTCTGCCGTGGAAGCCTCTTTTTATGGGGTGACATATAGCGAAGACGTACCGGATGAATTTAGAACGCACATTGCAGATATGCAGACCGCTTTCAATCTTCTGGATTCTGCGGTGGCGGAAGCCAACGCAACTATGACAGACGGCAATCGCCTTGACCCGATACAGGTCAAGGCGATTTTTTATGCCCTCTGCTTTGGAGAAAGCGCGCCGAGCCAGCGCGCGGCAGACCGTTTTGTAGACTGCTTTTTTATCACAGAGCAGCGAACCAGAATCGTAGTTACAGAGCTGGAGGACGGCAGCACGGCCGAGAGGGAGGAAGTCTACACGGCAACCGTGCCGCTCTCGCTGGCAGCGGCGTATGAAAACCTTGCGGCAAAGCTCGGTCGGGCTGTTACCGACGAGGACAAGGAAAATGCCGCACACATCTATACGATGATCGCGGGCAATGCCAACGGCAGCGACGGCACCGGCGCATCGGGCGGCACGATCCAGATCGACTATGGTTATGGCAGTGGCAGCACAGAGCTGGACACATCCGGCTTCACGAACCCGGTTGGCAAGAACGCCGACGATCTGGTGCAGTACGCCATCCATGCCTATCAGGAGCATTGGGGCTATGTGTGGGGAACGTTCGGCCATGTGCTGACAGAGAGCCTGTTCGAAGCGAAGCTGGCGCAGTATCCAGATGCTCTTGCTGGCAACGCAGATTTCATCCGTCAGACGTGGGTCGGCGGCAGAACGACAGACTGCGTCGGACTGATCAAAGGCTACTGTATGCAGCGGGAGCATATGCCGTTAAATCAGCTCTGTCAGGAGATTTTGCAGGAGCAGGATGCGCCCACGCAGGAGATGCAGCTGTAACCGGCAGCGCGTTCCGCGCCGTCGCGCCCGTGTCAGCGGTTTATGCGGCTTTCCGAGTGCAGCCGAGCGCGTACCCGCCAAGTACCAGAAAACCGGACGTTGCGCCGGTGTGCGGGAGTGCTGCAAACACGAAAAAGGAGATCAAAATGTCTACGGAATTTTACTGTGAAGAATTTCCGACAGAGCAAAACGGAAAACCGGTGCAGACGCTCAAAGATCTGCTGGAAGCCTGCCCGGAAGATAGCTTTCATTTCATGACGCCAGTCGGATATGTTGACCTGACTGCCCAGGATGCAGAGCAGCTCCGGCAGGGCGCGGCGATGCCTGCGCATGCCGGAGAAAGCGGGTGGGAGATACCCATTTCAGCAGAAAAATTGCTGCAGCAGGAGCTTGTAACTGCGCGGAAAACCGAGAATGGTCAATGGTACGCGATTACCACCGATCCGCAGCCGGAAATGGCAAAATCGGAGCAGATGCAGGAGATGCACTTGTGACCGCCAGCCCGCCCCACGCCGTCGCGCCCGTGTCGGCGGTTTGTGCGGCTTTCCGGACACAGCCGAGCGCGTACCCGCCAAGTACCAGAAAAC
>CAKUCE010000420.1 GCA_934643535.1 uncultured Clostridia bacterium
CCTTTACCCCGCCTTCCACGCAGGAGCTGTTTAAGGAAATGATGGAGCGCTACCGGGAGTAATTTTGTCAAACCCTTATCGAACCGATTGCGAAGATACACAAGGAGGAAATGAACATGGATCAGATCACCAGCGGACTTCGGAAATTGCTTTTGGCCGGGATCGGCGCGGCGGCTATCGCCAAGGAAAAAGGCGGCGAGGTGCTGGAACTGCTCTCCAAGCGCGGCGAGGTGACCGTGGAGCAGGGCAAGGTGCTGAACGAGGAACTCAAGCGCAACCTGAAGGAGACCGTTCGGGAGAACGTCGAGACCGCCCGGGAAAACGTGGAGACGGTCAAGGAAAGCGTGAAGGAGAGCCTCAAGGATAATGTTCACGTTCACGTGATCTACCCCGAAGATGACCTGATGAACGCTGTGGACGGCATGGATGAAGAACAGCTGGCCGCGCTGAAGGAGCGCATCGCCGCCCGGGAACAGGCCAAAGAAGCGGCGGAAGAAACCGAAGCGAAAGACGAGGACGAAAAGGATGGCAGCGCGGAATAACGGTCGGAGCGACAACCGGCAGCGCCTGATGGAAATCGTGGAGGTGGTGCGCCGCCACGAGATCACCAAGGGCATCACGCCGGACAAGCTCTGCGCCATCATCGAGGAACTGGGTCCCACGTTTATCAAACTGGGGCAGATTCTTTCCATGCGGTCGGATATTCTGCCCAAGGCCTACTGTGAAGCCCTGACCCGGCTTCGCAGCGACGTGGCTCCCATGCCCTTTGAACAGGTGAAGGCTCTGATCGAAAACGCCTACGGAAGACCTCTTGAGGAGGTCTTTTCGTCGTTCGACCAGCAGGCGCTGGGCAGCGCTTCCATTGCGCAGGCTCACGCCGCCACGCTGCAGACCGGCGAAAAAGTGGTGGTGAAGGTTCAGCGGGAGGGCATCCACGAGATCATGAGCCGGGACATCCTGCTGCTGAAGCAGGCCTGCAAGCTGCTCAAGTACGCCCCGGTGAACGAGCTGCTGGACTTCAATCAGGTGCTGGACGAAATGTGGGTGGTGGCGCAGGAGGAAATGAATTTCCAGACCGAAGCCGCCAACCTGGAACGGTTCCATAAGCTGAACGCCGACGTGGCCTTCGTTGCGTCGCCCGCTCTGTACCGGGACTATACCACCACCACCGTGCTGGTGATGGAGTGCATCGACGGCGTGGGCATCGCCCAAAAGGATGAGCTGACCGCCGCAGGCTATGATCTCAGCGAGATCGGGGCCAAGCTGGCGGATAATTACGTCAAGCAGATCATGGACGACGGCTTCTTCCATGCCGATCCTCATCCCGGCAACCTGCGGGTGCGGGACGGGAAGATCGTCTGGCTGGACATGGGCATGATGGGCTCTCTCAGCGACCGCCAGCGGGAGCTGATCGGCAGGGCCATCACCGGCGTGGCCCGGGGCGACGTGAACGCCTGCCGGGACGCGGTGCTGGGACTGGGCGAGTTCCGCCAGAAGCCGGACAAGCACCGGCTGTACCGGGATATGGAGGATTTGCTGGAAAAGTACGCCTCCGCCGATTTGGGCACCATGGATCTGGCCGAGGTCATGCAGGACCTGACCGAAGTCATGCATCAGAACGGCATCG
>CAKUCE010000421.1 GCA_934643535.1 uncultured Clostridia bacterium
CCACCGGCCCATACTAAAATCAATATGATATATATAAAAAGAAGCCTGTTTCCCACAGGCGCGTAAGAGCGTTCGCAGCATTGGCTGCTCATTCGAAAGGGAACCGGCTGTTTCCCGCAGGCGCGCAAGGGCGCTCACCGGATGAATCACGGCATCGGAAACAGGACTTCTTTTTTCGCCACTGCCCCTCGTCATCAGACAAGGGTTGTGTGAAACGCGGAAAGCCCAGTAAATACACGCAAAAACAAAGAACCGTTGACTTTCAACGGCTCTTTGTTTGGTGGAGCATAGGAGATTCGAACTCCTGACCCCAACACTGCCAGTTTGAAAAAGCAGGTTTAGCAAGGATTATCCAAGTATAAGAAAACGAGGAATTTCAAAGGTTTCAAGCAGTTTTTTGTTATCCCAATGCAAGGAAGATTATCGCCGTTGCGTCAAAAATTGCGTCAGTAATTGCGTCACGATTTGAGCACAATGCATGACTCTCCTTGACAAATAAAAAGACGTTCAGAGCGATTCCGAGCGTCTTTTATACGCGCTTTCCGATCTTCAGGAGACCCATAGCAAACACTCCCAGCAGTCAAATCGTCATTTGGCCACTTCCTCCAGCGCTTTCCAGTTTTCCGCAATGTCTCCTAAAAGCCTATTTTCTGGAGGGAATTTTAGTCGTTGGAGGATCGTCTCAAAAGTTCTTTTCCTTGGTAATCTTTAACCACAACATAAATTGCATCCAAATTAGTAGTTTGGGGCCTATACTCTGATAAATCGAGAATCTTATCAGCCGCTTCTTCGGGGGATGCCGCTTCAACAATTTTTTGTGTCCGAATGATCCCGTTGATTGCCTCGAGGCCGAGAGCATCCAGCTTCCCCGGAACATAGCAACTTCTGACATATGGCCTTTCTTCTATTTCAACAAGATATTTATGCATGCTTCCCTCCTCTTTTTCAAAAATACTTTTTGCAAGGCGTTTCGGCGCGCAGAAGGATGATTTAAATCGGCTTTCCCTTCAGATACAGCGTATCCGGGTCAATGTCCATATCGTTGGGCCAAACCACCGTTCCGAACGCCACCTGAGCGAAGGGAAACAGCTTATCCAGCCCATTGAAAGCGGGGTATTGCAGCAGATGCGCAGCATTATAGCTTTTCTTTTCACCGTTGGTGAAGGTTACGATCAGTTCATAGCCGGGCCGCGTTTCCACTGCCTGCACACGCGGCAGAAGCTTTTCGGCATGAATCATTTCCATGTGTTCTCCCCCCTTTTTCCATGTGTTCTCCCCTTTTTTAGCGCAGCGGGTCAATCCGGAAAGCGGGTTCACCAGCCTTGCAAAGCTCCCAATTCGCGTTTAATTCTTCCTCGTGGATAAGTGCCCATGCCTTTACAAGCGCCGCCTGCTTGGCGGGAAAATCGCCTGCGAGGATTTCGCCATCAAGGTTGAAAACCGCTTCATACCCGCTATAGAACGCATGCATGTGTGGAGATTTATGCTTGTCTTGATCGGAAAAATACATCCGAATAATAATTCCCCAAAACATCGAAATAGACGGCATGGCCTATCCTCCTTTACAAAGAAAGCAGCGCTTGATAAATGCAATTCTTTT
>CAKUCE010000422.1 GCA_934643535.1 uncultured Clostridia bacterium
AAAGCGTTGAGGAAGCAAAGTACCCCGGAAACCGCGCCCAAAGAGAGCGGGCGGCAGCTGAAAAGCCCGCGGGCGGCCCGAGCGAAAGAACCCTTCCGAGTCCAAACTGAAAGCGCCGGGGCGCAAGTAGGGGCGGCGGGCCGGTCGCCCGTTACAGCGACCGGGGTTTGTCAGAACCCGTCAAAGAAGCAAATCAGGTGGCACCACGGAGCGCGGCATTCGTCCTGAAATCATCAGACGATGCCGCGGGAAACTTTGGAGGTGCTTTTTATGTGTTCGATTTTTGGTGTGGAAAGCAAGTCGATCCCGGTAGAGACGCTGAAGGAACATTTTGACCGTACCCTGTCCCGGGGGCCGGATATGTCCCGGATGACGGAGATTCCCTGCGGCTATCTGGGCTTTCACCGGCTGGCCATTATGGGCCTGAACGAGTCGGGCATGCAGCCCTTTGAACGGGATGGAAGCAGCGTGGTCTGCAACGGCGAGCTGTACGGTTTCCGGCCGCTGAAAAAACGGCTGGAAGAAAAGTACGTGTTTCAGAGCGATTCCGACTGCGAGATTCTGCTGCCCCTGTACGAAGAATATGGTCTGGAAATGTTCAAGGTGCTGGACGCGGAGTTTGCCCTGATCCTGTACGATGGGAAAACCGGCAAGCTCATTGCCGCCCGGGATCCCATCGGCATCCGCCCGCTGTATTACGGCACGCTGGCCGACGGCTCCATGATTTTTGCCAGCGAGGCCAAGGTGCTGGTGGGCCTGTGCGAGACGATCTTGCCCTTCCCGCCGGGCTGCTACTGGGCGGGCGGCGCGTTCGTCCGCTACGCCGACCCGTCCCGGGTGGATCAATACCTGATGGCGGAGGAAGATACCGTCTGCCAGGGCCTGCACGATCTGCTGACCGCAGGCGTGGAAAAACGGCTGGATGCGGACGCGCCGCTGGGCTTCCTGCTCAGCGGCGGGCTGGACAGCTCGCTGGTGTGCGCCATCGCCGCCCGCAAGCTGAAAAAGCCGCTGCGCACCTTTTCCATCGGCATGGACGTGGACGCCATCGACCTGAAATACGCCCGCAAGGTGGCGGATTTCATCGGCAGCGACCACACGGAGGTCATCATCACCAAAGAGGACGTATTGGAAGCACTGGAGCCGGTGGTGGCGCTGCTGGGTACCTATGACATCACCACTATCCGGGCCAGCATCGGCATGTATCTGGTGTGCAAGTACATCCACGAGCACACGGACATTCGGGTGCTGCTGACCGGCGAAATTTCCGATGAGCTGTTCGGCTACAAGTACACCGATTTCGCGCCGGACCCTGCCGCGTTCCAGCATGAGGCGGAAAAGCGCATCCGGGAGCTGCATATGTACGACGTGCTGCGGGCGGACCGCTGCATCTCCGTCAACTCGCTGGAGGCCCGGGTGCCCTTCGGCGATCTGGCCTTTGTGCGCTATGCCATGGCCATTGACCCGGCGCTGAAAATGAACCGCCACGACATGGGCAAATACCTGATTCGTCAGGCGTTTGCCGACGATCACATCCTGCCGGATGAGATCCTCTGGCGGCAGAAGGCCGCGTTCAGCGACGCGGTGGGGCATTCC
>CAKUCE010000423.1 GCA_934643535.1 uncultured Clostridia bacterium
GCTTCGCCCACGCTGCCGGGAAGCAGCGCGCCCTGTTCGTCGGCAACGCCATATTTCAGGAAGCTGCCGCCCACGTCCAGCACCAGAATATTGCCGTTCGTCATGTGAAAATCAACCTCAGTCGTCAAAATCGCCGAACATCAGAAGCAGGGGACTGTCGGTCAGGGGCAGGTTCACCAGCTCCACAATCTCGCCCAGATCGTCCCGCTTCACCAGCGTTTCAGGCACCTGATAAACGTCGCCGGTCATCAGATCGACCAGACGGGGCGCGTCCTTCACGCCCGCCAGCTGGAAGCTGACGGTGCTGTCGAAGGTTTCCCGCATCAGATCGGCGGCTTCCCAGTAGGCCAGCGCCGTGCCGTTTCCGCGGCGGAAGCCCAGCGTTACCAGACGGCTGTCGGAAGCGTCCTTGTCGAACACGCGGGAAGAGGGATTCACCACCCGGCGGATGGGAAGCTGCTCCGGCTGCGCCTTTCCGTCGAACAGGGTGCAAAGATGCTGCAGCGCCCGGTAGGACGGCTTGGGCGTGTATTCGCCGGTGGCCAGACCTTCTTCGTTGAAGTCGGCCTGGATCACGCCGAAATAGCCGAAGTCCAGATAGGAAGCCTTGTCGCCCACCTTGCCGTTCAGCGCCTCGATCATATCCATGGCGGAGAAATGAGAGGTGAACACCATATCGGTAGACAGGTCGATCAGCCGGTGGCGCAGCAAATACTTGGCCTGCTTGAGCGGCGTCCACGCGCCGCCCCGCAGCGCGCCCGCACCCCGGGAATCGGACTGGGTGCCGCTTTCGCCCTGAATGATCTGCACCCTGGGGTTGTAACGGTCGATCAGCGCCCGCAGGGCCTTCATTTCGTTCAGCGCGTCCAGCTCGTTGGCGTTGTAGCGGTGGAAGGAAATCGCGTCGGCTTCGTCCGCCACGCCCCGATCCAGCATCCGCTTGAAATAGGGCAGGTTGATAAAGCACAGCACGCCCGCGATGGCCCTGGCGTCCGGGTCGGCCTCGTGAATGGCTTTGGCCGTTGCCAGCGCGAAATCGCCGTATTCCTCGGGGTTCACGCCGGTCTTCCAGCAATGGATGCCGTCCGGCTCGTTCCAGATCTCGTACCACTTCACCTTTCCGTGGTAGCGGGTCACGACGGCTTTGACGTAGCGGAGCCAGCCTTCCCGCTCCTCCTCGGTATAGATGGGCGCACAGCCCACCGCGCCGAAGTATTCCTTCGCCATGGGGGTGTAAAGCTCGTTGCCGTAGCACAGGTCGATCCACGGTTCCATGCTCCGGGCGATGATCTGATCCACGATGTCGTCCAGCCATGCGAAGTCGTATTTGCCTTTTTCGGTCTCCGTGCGCTGCCAGCCGGACTGGAGCCGCACGTAGTGTACGCCGGTGGCGGCTACCAGATCATAGGCCTTTTCCGGCTCGAACACCTTGCGGTCCAGCTTTTCAAAGCCGATACCGATCCGGGAGGGGCCCACCTGGGCAGCGCTGCGAAGGGGAAGCGTTCCGATTTTCTGCATCCGTTCCATGGTCGTCTCTCCTTTTGAAGCTCTTGAATCTCTGGGTCGTTTTTTCAGCGCCTTACACGCGCTC
>CAKUCE010000424.1 GCA_934643535.1 uncultured Clostridia bacterium
ATTCCGAACAGAACGTTGCAGCGTGGACTGGAAATGCTGGAGATCCTCAGCACTCACCCGCAGGGAATGGCGCTGTGCGATCTGACCCACGCCATGGAACTGCCGCGCTCCACCGCTTACAATCTGCTGCAGACGCTGGTTTGTCTGGGATATGCCGTGCCGGCAGCCGATGGTGCAAAGTACGTGATTAGCTCCCGGATGTTCGAGATCGGTTCCGCTGGAATGCAGGATCGGGACGCTATGCCTCTGCTGCGGGAGGGCATGCGGCAGATCCAGTCGGCGCTGAACGAGACAGTGCATCTGGGCGTCCGTTCCGGCAGTGAAACGCTGTATATTGACAAACTGGATTCTACCCGGGCCATCCGCATGAGCAGCCGGGTGGGTACGCGGATGCCGCTGTACTGCACGGCGCTGGGCAAGGCCCTGCTTTCCGGTATGACGGACGAACAGATCCGCCGTCTGTACGGGCAGGAGAAGCTGAAAGCCTATACGCCCCACACCATTACGGATCTGGAAACACTGCTGGCCCAGATCGGGGCCATCCGCCGGGACGGATATGCGGTGGAACGGGAGGAAAACGAGCCCAACGTCTGCTGCGTGGCGGTTCCGCTGCGCAACGCGGCCGGGGAGGCGGTTTACGCCATGAGCGTATCCGCACCCGCTTTCCGAATGCAGGAAGAGGAGCTTCATCGCTGCGTGAAACTGCTCGGCGAGATCCGGGAAAAAATCGAACCCTATTTGAAAACGGTTTAACGGTGTTCAAACGGAAACTGCCTTTCATACTCTAAGGTGAAACAGGGAGGAAAAACGCGATGGATATTATGGAAAAACTTTCTCTGGCCGGTCTGGTTCCCGTTATCAAGGTGGAGGATGCGGCTGATGCTGTGCCGCTGTGCCGTGCCCTGTCCAAGGGAGGCCTGCCGGTGGCGGAGATCACCTTCCGCAGCGATGCGGCGGAAGAGGCCATTCGCCGGGTACACGAAGAACTGCCCGAGGTCATTCTGGGTGCGGGTACGGTGCTGACCAGAGAACAGGTGGATCGTGCCGTAGCCGCAGGCGCGACCTACATCGTCTCCCCCGGCCTGAATCGGGAGATCGTCCGCTACTGCAAGGAAAAAGGCGTGCCGATCGTCCCCGGCTGCGCCAATCCCAGCGATATTGAAGTGGCGCTGGAAGAGGGCCTGAAGACCGTCAAGTTCTTCCCGGCGGAAGCATTGGGCGGCATCCAGATGATCAAGGCCATGTCTGCGCCCTATGGCGACGTGACCTTCCTGCCCACCGGCGGTATCAATGAGGGCAATCTGAACGATTATCTGTCCTTCCCCAAGGTCGTTGCCTGTGGCGGCAGCTGGATGGTTCCGCAGGACGCGGTAGCCACGAAGGACTGGGATCGCATCGAGCGCCTGACCCGCAGCGCCGTCAACGCCATGCTGGGTCTGGAACTGAAGCATGTGGGCGTGAACAGCGGCGATCCTGAAACCGCCGCGAAGGACGCTGCACAGTTCGCCCGGCTGCTGGGCTGGGAACTGGATGAACACGCCAACGCCATCTTTGTGAACGACGGCTTCGAGGTCATGAAGATCC
>CAKUCE010000425.1 GCA_934643535.1 uncultured Clostridia bacterium
GGCTCGTTCTGGTCGGGGCAGACGTCGATGATAAAGCTCTGGTCCATGCCGTCGATGGTGGTTTCCAGGTATTCGATGGCCGCTTCCTGATTCTTGGAATAGGGATTGACAAAGGCCACGCTCATTTCCGCGCGCAGGCGGGGGCTGTCCTCCGTGCCCAGGGAAAGCATCAGGGGCAGAGAGTTGGTGGAGGACATGTTATACACCCGGCAATCCACCGTGCCCCAGGTGTTGAACAGGGTCTTGTCTTCGTCGGAGGAGTACATTACGCTATTGTCGTCGTCGTAATTCTCCATCAGGCCCAGCTTGGTGAAGTCGATCTTCTCGAAGGCCTCCAGCAGGCTGTGCATCAGGTCGGTATCAAAGGCGAATTCCACGTCTTCCTTTTCCAGGTAGAGCATGTAATCCTGGAACATCTGGGAGAAGAGCTGGTTGCGCATGTCCTCCGCGGTGTTATAGGCGGGCAGGATATTGTAACCCTCGTGGTTTTCCAGCAGGGCAGGGGCGTCTTCCGCCAGGAAGCGGAACAGTTCCAGCCAGTTGGTGGGAATCTCGGTCACGCCCAGGGCCTCAGCGGTCTTGGGGCTGTAGCTCATGCTGGAGGTATAAAGCTCCACGGGCAGGGCCACGACCTTGCCGTCCCGGATAAGCACATCCTGCAGGCCGGGATAGACGCTGTTTACAAAATTCGAAATCTTGTCGCTGGAGGACAGATCCGCCAGATAGCCCCGCTCCAGCAGCGCGGCGTAGCCGGGATCGGAAACGGAGAGCACGTAGATGTCCACCGCGTCGGACTGGTTCATCATGGCCTGCACCACGTCCTCATAGCTGGTGGCCATGACCACTTCCACGTTGGAATGGGTGTTGCCGAAGGTGTACGCGGCGTTCTGCACGTAGCTGTTATAGCTGCTGTACACGGTCAGGGAAATTTCCGCACGCTGGGAAGGATCGGTGCCCCGGAGCACGACGGTCTGATAATCGCCGGTGAGGTAGCGTCCGTCGTCGGTGAGGAAGGTGGGCTGACTGTCGCCGTTATTCACGGTGAGGGCGGAAATGGATTCGATGGTGGACGCGTCCGCGCCCTTCATGCGACACAGTTCGCCATTGCAGGCGAAATAGAGCGTGTCTTTTGCTTCGTCGTACACCATGCTGTAGATAGATTTGCCGGTGACGGTACACAGGGGAGCTTCCTCTTCGGTTTCCAGATTCAGGGTATGCAGCACGGATTCGGAGGTTTCTTCGGTATAATGGCCGTAATTCAGCAGCACCGAGCCGTCCTGATAGAAGCACCAGCTATTGAGATAGCATTCGTCGTCGGGCTGCAGGTCGATGAGGGTGCAGCTGCCGTCTTCCACGTCCAACACCGCGATGGCGCGATCACCGGAATCCAGGTAGGTGCTGCCCACCAGCTTGCCGCCGCGAATCTGGGGATTGCTAAGACCGTTGGGATAGGAGGAATTGTCGTATTCATCCACCATGTCGTCCCATTCCATCTCCACGGGTTCCGCGTCTTCGGGCAGGGAGAGGGTGCCGTCCTCGGCCACTTCGGCCTTGTAAAGCTCCATGGTTTCGAACTG
>CAKUCE010000426.1 GCA_934643535.1 uncultured Clostridia bacterium
ACGTCGCTGTCACGGCGCGCCGTGCCTTTGGAATACGAACCGAACAGGCTGACGCTGCGCAGCCCATGTGCTTGTGCAATTGGTGTGATAATTCTGCGCAGTTCTTCAATCGTGTATGGCATTTGCGTCACCTCCCGGTGCTTTTCTGATTCTAGTATAGCAGCCTTTTTCAAAAAAAACAACTGAAAGGAAATGTAGTTATGAACGAAGAACGCTTTGCAAAGGAAACAAAAAAGATTCAGTCCGTCATTGCCAAAGCTTCGCAGAAAGCAGGCGCTCTGTCCGCACTTTCTGACGACGGCAAAATGAACCCGGAAAAATTACAGCTCACGCTGGAGGAAACCGCGTATTTCTTTGAAGCCGCGACGCTCCATCTGCGCACCCTCTGCGAAACGCAGATGCCGGGCGTCGGCGGGTATGGACGGCGCGACGGGCTGGAGTTCCAGCTTCCGTCCGGGCACATCGAGATCGCGGGCGCGGGATGGGTCCATATGCAGATCGACACGCTTTTGCCGCACTGCCGGTATCTGCCAGCCACATGGCTGACGGATACCGTGCGGCAGCTTTTGACAGCCTATATGCAGCACACGAATTTCCGGCTGCATTTCAAGCAGATGCTTTTGGTGATCGACGAACACAGCGACGTGGATGGCCGGCACGTATTCGATCAGGACAACAAGGGGTGGAAAGCCGTAAGCAATGCGCTCAAAGATCTGGTCATCGACGATGACGACCAGTACCACCTATCCGTCCACATGATGTCCAGCCGCAGCGCGGAAAACGTCTGCCACATCAGTCTGGTGCTTCCGGAATCCGCAGAGGAGTTTTTCAAATTTCACCAGAAAGGCATTGCGTACAGTCCCTTGGAGCCATCCGTAATGGTCAATTTTTCGCTGGTTTCGGAGGCATCATCTGTACCGGCAACCTGCTGATGGCTTGGAGCGGCAAAAAGTCCTTATCAATCAATGGATTTTTATGTGCCGACCCATCACGAGCCGTGAGAAAAGCTGTCATCTACGCAAACCCATCACGCGCGGTACGATTGCCTGAAGCTGCCGCTGTTTCTGCTGCCGTGCAATGGCACAGGCTGTTTGCAGCTCCGCATCATGGGCGCAGCCAATTACCGCGAACTTCTGGCCAAAATCATCCTGAAGACGCACTACGTTTCGCCGCCTGCGAATCGAGCGATGTATGACGCGCTGTATCAGGGCGTCCCGTTCGTCATGGCGGCGGATATGAACCTGCGGCGCATTGACGCAGCAGTAGAAACGGCCCGTTCGGATGGTATCTCCCAAATCGCGCTGGCTGCACTGCCAGAACAGGTGGAAGCTGTTCTGAACCGCCGCTACCGCGAAACCGGGAAAGCGCGCGTCTTTACCATTACAGATGCGGCGCTGCGGGAGCTGCTTGGAAGCACCGCGCCATACGCGCCGCCTGACCTGCCATTTTACACATCGGAAGGAGGTGTTCTGGATGTTCCGCCTCTCAAAGCTCCTTGAAAAGCTGGAGGACAAACTGGACGCGAGATTCAAAAGCTGGTT
>CAKUCE010000427.1 GCA_934643535.1 uncultured Clostridia bacterium
CCAACGAGAGCATCAACGTCTGCTCCGCTCTGTACAGCCCCCTGATGGTCAAGGACGCTGTGGACGAAGCCGTGGCCCTGCTGAAGGGTGAAACCGTTGACCCCGTGAAGGTGATCCCCACCACCATCGTGGATCGCTCCAACGTGGATCAGTATCTGGATCCCGAAAACACCGTGTATTGACCGGCATTTTCCCGGAAAGGGCCGTGGCTTGCCATGGCCCTTTCCGTTCTTCTGAAGATTTTTGGATGGAACTTTAGAACGGATGTGAACTCATGAACCTTTCCATGCGTGGAATCGTGAAGTCCTTTGGCGCAAACGACGTGCTGAAGTCCGTTGATTTTTCCCTGAAGGAGGGAGAAATCTGCGCGCTGCTGGGCGAAAACGGCGCCGGAAAAAGCACTCTGATGAATATTCTGGGCGGCGTGCTGCAGGCGGACGCCGGAACCATCGAGCTGGACGGCAAGCCCGTTCAATTCCATACGCCTCATCAGTCTCTGGAGGCGGGGATCGCCTTTATCCATCAGGAACTGAACCTGATCAACGATCTTCCCGTTTACGAGAATATGTTTATCGGCCGGGAGCTGAAGAAAAAAAGCGGCCTTCTGGATCACAAGGAAATGATTCGGCAGACCCGGCAGCTCTTCGACGAAATGGGTCTGGACATTGAACCCGGAGCCATGGTGTCCTCGCTGGACGCTTCCTACAAACAGATTGTCGAAATCTCCCGCGCGCTGATGATGAAGGCGTCCATCATCATTATGGATGAACCCACCACCTCTCTGACGGACCCGGAGATCGAGCGCGTTTTTGATATGCTTCGCACCCTGAAAAGCCAGCGGGTGGGGGTGGTTTTTATCTCCCACAAGCTGCGGGAAGTGATGGAAATCTGCGACCGTTACACCGTTCTGCGGGACGGTGTGGTGGTGGCGGACGGCCGGGTAGAGGATACCTCCATCGGCGAGCTGGCCTGCGACATGGTGGGCCATGCGGTGAAGACGGATTCCGTCCGCCGGGACGCATCCCGCGGGGCCGAAGTGCTTCGGCTGGAAAACCTGACGCTGGAGCCGTATTACCGCGGCGTGAACCTTTCCGTCAAGGCCGGAGAGGTCGTCGGCGTGACCGGCCTTCTGGGCGATGGCCGCAGCGAGCTGTTCCGCACGGTCTTCGGCGACATGGGTAAATATGAGGGGCAGATTTTCCTGAACGAAAAGCCCGTGACGGTGCATTCCACCCGGCAGGCGCTTCGGCTGGGCATCGGTTATCTGCCCCGCAACCGCAAGGAGAACGGCATCATCAAGGATATGTCCATTCTGGAAAACGGCTCCATCGTCACGTGGCCCCGGCTGACCCGCCTGGGCCTCATCGATCGGAAAAAGCAGCTGGCGGAGTTTGAAAAGCAGCGGCAGGAGCTGGGAATTAAAATGGAAGACCCGGACGATTCCATCACCAGCCTGTCCGGCGGCAATCAGCAGAAGGTGGTGCTGGCCAAGTGGCTCAGCGCCCGGCCCAATCTGCTGATTCTGGATAATCCCACCC
>CAKUCE010000428.1 GCA_934643535.1 uncultured Clostridia bacterium
GCATATCTGCCGTCATGTCCTGCATGACAGAGGAAATGCCGTCTGCCAGATGCTCCGCCGAGCGCACCGCCGTTTTGCCGTTTTTGTCGAGAGACCCGGCAAGGCCCTCCACCAGCATTTCGCCGACCCACCCCATCTCCTTGGACGGGGATGCAATTCCAAAGAAGTCGCAGATGCCGTCCCAGATGGAGGAGACCCATCCGCTGACTTTGTCCCAGAGCCACGAAGCAAGCGACTGGATACCTTTCCACAGCCCGCGCACAAGGTTTGCGCCGACTTCCACGATTTTCGGGATTGATTCTGTAAAAGCAGTGACAATACCCGCAATGATCTGCGGAACCGCTTTGACAATTTCCAAAATAATGGCGGGGAGGTTTTCAATAAGGGAAATGAACAATGTCACGCCCGTTTCCACCAGTTGCGGGATGGATGCTGTCAGCGTGTCAGCAATGGCAGTGATAATCTGCGGCAGCGCCGCTATGATGGTCTGGATGATCTCCGGAAGATTCTGCACCAGCGATACCAACAGGTCAATGCCCGCCTGCACAATCAGCGGCAGACCTTCCAGCAGTGCTTTGACAATGCCGTCAATGATCTGCGGCAGGACTTTCACAATTGCCGCGATAATGTCCGGCAGTGCTTCCACCAGCGCAGTCAAAAGCTGAATGCCCGTCTCTATGATCTGTGGAATCCCTGAAATGAGGAAATCCACAATGCCGGTGATGATGGCAGGAAGGGATTCTATTAGTTGCGGCAGGGCATCCAGAAGTCCCTGTGCCAAACCGAGAATGAGTTGGAGCGCCGCATCCAGCAGGAGCGGAAGGTTGTCAACGAGCCCCTGCACGATGGTCGTGACGGCTTCCACGGCGGCGGGGATCAGCTGCGGCAGCGCGTCCGCAAGCCCCTGCACCAGCGACACGATCATCTGGGTTGCTGCGTCAATGAGCAGAGGGAGATTGTCGATGATCGCCTGCGTGATGGTCATGACCGCCTGCACTGCAGCCGGGATCAGCTGGGGCAGCAGCTCCAGAATGGTGGTCAGAAGTTGTGAAAAAAGCTGCGTCACAGTATCCAGCAGCGTGGGAAGCAGTTCTGCAATGGCTTCCAATAACGCCTTTGTCGCCGTGGGCAGCGCCTTTACGATATTCTCAATGACCGGTGTAATGTTGGCGATGACATTTTTCAGTGCCTCTGCCATATTCCCGCACAGCTGCTCCATGTCAGCGTCTGCGTTGCCGAAGCCAACGAGCAGGTTCTTTCCCGCTGCCTGCAAAGCGTTGATGGAGCCGGAAATGGTGTGTTCCGCTTCCTTTGCGGTCGTGCCGGTGATGTCCATGCTCGTCTGAATGACATGGATGGCGTCTACCACATCGGCATAGGATTCGAGGTTATAGTGGATGCCGGAGATCGCCTCCGCATCAGCCAGCAGCCGCTCCATTTCGGATTTCGTGCCGCCGTAGCCGAGCTTCAGGTTGTCCAGCATCGTGTAGTTCTGCTTGGCAAAGCCCTGATA